>JASHUE010000281.1:0-5242 GCA_030040195.1 Streptosporangiaceae bacterium
CCGGCCACCCCGGTGATGACGACAAGCACCCCGAGCGGGATGTCGACGTCCACGTCGCGCAGGTTATTGGTGCTGGCGCCGCGGACCTCGAGCATGCCGATGGGAGTCCGCAGCTGCTCCTTCAGGGCGGCCCGGTCGCCGAGATGGCGGCCGGTGACCGTATCGCTCGCTCGCAGTCCCTCGAGTGTGCCCTCGAAGCAGACGGCGCCGCCCGCCGCGCCGGCGCCCGGGCCGAGGTCGACGACGTGGTCGGCGATCGCGATCGTCTCGGGCTTGTGCTCCACGACCAGCACGGTGTTGCCCTTATCCCGTAGCTGCAGCAGAAGGTCGTTCATTCGCTGGATGTCGTGGGGGTGCAGCCCGACCGTCGGCTCGTCGAAGACGTAGGTGACGTCGGTGAGCGAGGACCCGAGCTGGCGGATCATCTTCACCCGCTGTGACTCGCCTCCCGACAACGTGCCCGACGGCCGGTCGAGCGAGAGGTAGCCCAGCCCTATCTCCCCGAAGGAGTTGAGCGTCTGCAGCAGCGTCGCCAGCAGCGGCGCCACCGACGGCTCATCGAGGCCGCGGACCCAGTCGGCCAGGTCGCTGACCTGCATGGCGCACGCACCAGCGATGCTGACTCCCTTGACCTTGGACGACCGGGCCGCCTCGCTGAGCCGGGTGCCGCCGCACTCCGGGCAGGCGACGAACGTCACCGCCCGGTCGACGAACGCCCGGAGGTGCGGCTGCAGCCCTTCGACGTCCTTATCCAGCATCGACCGCTGGATGCGGGGGATGAGCCCCTCGTAGGTCATGTTGATGCCCGCGATCTTCATTCTCGTCGGCTCGCGGTGCAGGAAGTCGTGCAGCTCCTGCTCGGTGAAGCTGCGGATCGGCTTGTCCGGGTCGTAGAAACCCGACTCGAGATACAGCCGCGAGTTCCAGCCCCCTCCGGTGTAGCCGGGGACGAGGATCGCGCCCTGAGCCAGCGACTTCGAGTCGTCGAACAGCTGGGCGAGGTCCAGGTCGGAGACCGTGCCCCGGCCTTCGCAGCGCGGGCACATGCCGCCGGTGATGCTGAAGGTGCGCCGCTCCTTCACGGTCTTCCCGCCGCGCTCGAACTCCACCGCGCCCGCCCCGCTGATCGAGGCGACGTTGAAGGAGAACGCTTTCGGCGAGCCGATGTGCGGCTGGCCGAGACGGCTGAAGAGGATGCGCAGCAGCGCGTTGGCGTCGGTGGCGGTGCCGACCGTGGAGCGGATGTCGCCGCCCATCCGCTGCTGATCGACGGTGATCACGGTCGTCAGCCCCTCGAGCACGTCGACCTCGGGCCGCGCCAGCGTCGGCATGAAGCCCTGCACGAAGGCGCTGTAAGTCTCGTTGATCAGCCGCTGTGACTCGGCGGCGATCGTGTCGAACACCAGCGAGCTCTTGCCCGAGCCGGAGACGCCGGTGAATACCGTCAGCCGGCGCTTCGGGATCTCGACGCTGACGTCCTTGAGGTTGTTCTCGCGCGCGCCGTGGACACGGATCAGATCGTGGCTGTCGCCAGCGTCCAACGCGGGCGACTGTGCGTCCGTACCCATGGCCATGATCACGAAGGGTCCTGAAACACCCCGAGGACGTTGCCGTCGGGGTCGGTGAACGTGGCTACCAGACGGCCGTTGCCCACGTCGCGGGCGGGATCCTTCAGGGTGGCACCGGCAGCGGTGACCTCAGCCAGCTTCGCCTCGATGTCCGGCACCTGCCAGTAGGTCACCGGCGAGGTCATTCCCCCGCCCCCCGGCACCAGCCCGATGTGCTGGCCCTCCACGTCATAGCCGACGTAGTACGACGAATCGGCCTGCGGTGCCAGGCCGAGCAGGGCCGTGTACACGGCCTTCGCCGCATCCAGGTCGGACACCGGATGCAGCACGATCTTGATTCCCTGGGTGGAAGAGCCGGACATCATCACTCCCGAGGTCGTGGTCAGGTCGGGTTGTCTGGGTTATGACGAACAAGAAGCCGGGAACTTGACACGCGGGCCGGGAGCCCCGCGGAAAACGGCAAGGCCGGCCGCGCGGGCCGGCCTTGCCCGTCATGATCAGCGAAGGTCGAACCGGTCCAGGTTCATCACCTTGTCCCACGCCGCGACGAAGTCCTGCACGAACTTCTCCTTCGCGTCGTCGCTGGCGTAGACCTCAGCCACGGCCCGGAGCTCGGAGTTGGACCCGAAGATGAGGTCCGCCCGGCTGCCGGTCCACTTGACCTGGCCCGTGGCGTCGCGACCCTCGAACGTGTTTGCGTCCTTCGACGTCGGCTGCCACGTTGTGCCCATGTCGAGCAGGTTGACGAAGAAGTCGTTCGTCAGGGACCCGGGGCTCGTCGTAAAGACGCCCACCGGCGACTGCTGGTAGTTCGCGCCGAGGACGCGGAGGCCACCGACGAGGACCGTCATCTCGGGGGCGCTCAGGGTCAGCAGGTTCGCCCGGTCGAGCAGCAGGTACTCGGCGGGCAGCCGGCCGGCCTTCCCGAGGTAGTTGCGGAATCCGTCCGCCTTCGGCTCGAGCACGGCGAACGACTCTACGTCGGTCTGGTCCTGTGACGCGTCGGTCCGGCCCGGAGTGAACGGGACCTCAATGTCGAGACCGGCGTTCTTGGCCGCCTGCTCGACGCCTGCGGCCCCGGCCAGGACGATCAGGTCGGCGAGCGAGACTTGCTTGCCGGTGTGCGCGGCGTTGAAGGCCTCCTGGACCCCCGTCAGCGTGCGCAGCACCGTTGCCAGCTGCTCGGGCTCGTTGACCTCCCAGCCGCTCTGCGGCTCAAGGCGGATCCGGCCGCCGTTGGCCCCGCCGCGCTTGTCGCTGCCGCGGAACGAGGAGGCCGCCGCCCACGCGGTGGACACGAGCTGCGCCACCGGCAGGCCCGAGGCCAGGACCTGGGCCCTCAGGGCGGCGACGTCCGCTGCGTCGATGAGCTCGTGGTCGACCGCCGGGACGGGGTCCTGCCAGATCAGTACCTCGGTCGGCACCTCGGGCCCGAGATAGCGCACGATCGGGCCCATGTCGCGATGGGTCAGCTTGTACCAGGCGCGGGCGAAGGCGTCGGCGAACTCGTCCGGGTTGGCCAGGAAGCGCCGCGTGATCTGCTCGTAGACCGGATCCACGCGCAGCGACAGGTCGGTCGTGAGCATCGTCGGGGCGTGCCGCTTCGACGGGTCGTGGGCGTCAGGGACAGTGCCGGCCCCGGCTCCGTCCTTAGGCTTCCACTGGTTGGCGCCTGCCGGGCTCTTGGTCAGTTCCCACTCGTAGGCGTACAGCGTCTCCAGGAAGCTGTTGTCCCACTTCACCGGCGTGGGCGTCCAGATGACCTCGATGCCGCTGGTGATGGCGTCGGCGCCCTTGCCGGTGCCGTAGCTGCTCCTCCAGCCGAGGCCCTGCTGCTCAAGCGGCGCAGCCTCGGGATCGGGGCCGACGCTCTCCGCGGGGCCAGCGCCGTGAGTCTTGCCGAAGGTGTGACCGCCGGCGATCAACGCGACCGTCTCCTCGTCGTTCATCGCCATCCGGCGGAACGTCTCGCGGATGTCGCGGGCCGCGGCTACTGGGTCCGGGTTGCCGTTGGGGCCCTCCGGGTTGACGTAGATCAGGCCCATCTGGACGGCGCCGAACGGCTCGGCCAGTTCCCGGTCGCCGGAGTAGCGCTCGTCGCCGAGCCAGGTGGTCTCGGGACCCCAGTAGACGTCGTCGTCGGACTCCCATTCGTCAACGCGTCCGCCGCCGAAGCCGAAGGTCTTGAATCCCATCGACTCCAGGGCGACGTTGCCGGTCAGCACCATGAGATCGGCCCAGGAGAGCTTCCGGCCGTACTTCCTCTTGACCGGCCACAGCAGCCGGCGGGCCTTGTCCAGGCTGGCGTTGTCGGGCCAGCTGTTGATCGGGGCGAAGCGCTGCTGACCGCCGCCGGCGCCGCCACGGCCGTCGCTGATGCGGTAGGTCCCGGCGCTGTGCCACGCCATCCGGATCATCAGCGGCCCGTAGTGGCCGAAGTCGGCTGGCCACCAGTCCTGGGACGTGGTCAGCACCTCGGCGATGTCGCGCTTTACCGCCGCGAGGTCAAGGGTCTTAAACGCCTCGGCGTAGTTGAAGTCCTCGCCCATCGGATTGGCCACGGCCGGGTTCTTCGCCAGGATCCTCAGGTTCAGCCGGTTCGGCCACCACTCGCGGTTGGCGTCACCCATGGTCGGGTGCGCTCGTCCGGGCGCGATCGGACACTCGGCCTCCGGGGTCGCGCCTTCGACGACTACTGGATCATGCTCAGACATGGGAAATCCTTCCGGCTCGGCGGATCACATTGTTCAGGAACGGCTGGCAGTAGAGCAGTCGGCACACAGGCCCCAGTAGATGACCTCGGCCTCGTCGATCGAATAGCCATGGTCGTCGGACGCGGTCAGGCAGGGCGCCTCGCCGACCGCGCAGTCCACGTCGGCCACCACACCGCATGACCGGCACGCGACGTGATGGTGATTGTCCCCGACGCGCCCCTCGTACCGGGCCGGGCTGCCGGCCGGCTCGAGGCGGCGTACAAGCCGGGCCGCGGTCAGCGCGTGCAGGGCCTCGTAGACGGCCTGCAGGGATACGTGGCCAACGCGGTCGCGGACCCCGGCGGTGATCGCCTCCACGTCGAGGTGGTCACCGCGACGTACGGTTTCCAGCAGCGCTACGCGGACGGCAGTCACCCGCAGCCCGGCACCGCGAAGTTCCTCCGCGGTCGTCGGGGTCCGGGATACGGTCATGGCTCCCAATTCCGGCTTCAATACACGAATAGTTCAATACAAGGAACAGTTTAAGACTGGCGTCGTGCCAGGTAACGACCGGGGTCCCCGGTGGCGCTGCCCGGCCATCGGAAGCGCCCGCCCAGGCGGGAACGTCGCTCCCGGCCGACCCGTTAATCAGCTCGTGACAGCACCGGCGCGATCGGCTGGCAGGGCTTGCTAGGCGGCATCCGCGGCCAGGTCAGGCGGTTCCTGGAGCGGCCAGGCTCGGTCAGCCTGGCCACCTACACCGATCTGCTTCCCGCCATCGCCGCCCGCGAGGAGGCCCTGCGGGGCATTGCCGACCGCGAGCTCCCCGTGCTGGCCAGCTCCGCGCCCGACGATGTCGCCTTCTGCGCAGTCGCGCGCGAGGCGGCCCGCCGTGGCCTGGGCGAGCGTCCCCATGACGTGCAGATAATCGGCACGCTCGCGATGCTCTCCGGGAACGTGGCCGAAATGGCGACGGGCGAG
>JASHUE010000023.1:0-8626 GCA_030040195.1 Streptosporangiaceae bacterium
ACCCCGTAGACCACCAGCCGCGCTCCCGGCGCACCGTGGACCTCAAGGTTTCTGCCGCGGCCGTCGAGCCCTCCCGGTACCTCAGCCTCAGGGACAAGCCCGCGCCACAGCATGTAGCCGGCGTATCGAGCCGTCGGATGATCGGGCGATACGAATCGCCGCGTCACCGAGTAGACGCCGTCCGCCCCCACCACCACATCGGCTTTCAGGACACCGCCGGTGCTGTCGACACTGACCCGGTCAGGCCCACCCGGCTCCCGCATGCCGATCACGGTCGTCGAGTCGACGAACTGGATCCCTGGGGCGCTCAGCGCCACCTCCAGCAGGAACTGACGGAGTAGCCCCCATGCCGCTGAGTCGCGGTTGCCCTGCACGACAGGGATGCGCCAGGCGTCCACGCCAGTAACCCGCGCGAGAAGATGCCGATCGAGACCGAGACCGGCGCCACCCGGTGGCTCACCCGCCGCCCGTTCCACGATCGTCACTGACCAGCCCGACCCGGCCAGCGCCAGCCCGGCATAGTCCCGACAACGATCCGCCGATTACCGCTACCCGCGGTCCATGCTCCCCCACCGTCTCCTCCACGCCCTCGTCCGGGCAAGAACTAACAAGCCCTCCGGTGGCGATGCCCATGTCACACATCGTCGCTGCCGCTCGTCCCGATTTCGGACGCGACGAAGGAGGAGCCGCATGAACGTCGCCCTGTGGATCGTTGCCGGAGTGCTGGCCGTTGTTTTCCTGGTCAGCAGCATCAGCAAGCTGTTCATACCCAAGGAGAAGATGGCTAGGGCGATGGGCCATCTGTCCAAATGGGTCGAAGACTTCAGCCCCGGTGCACTCAAGGCCATCGGAGCTGTCGAGTTCGCGGGCGCGGTCGGCCTGATCCTGCCAGCTCTGCTGAACATCGCTCCGGTTCTCGTGCCGGTGGCCGCCTCCGGTGCCGTGCTCTTGTTTGCCGGCGCTGCGATCACGCGCCTCCGCCGAGGCGAGAGGGCAACGATCACGGGCGACCTGGTCTATCTCGCCCTGGCCGCCTTCGTGGCCGTGGGCCGCTTCGGTCCCTGGTCCTTCACCGGCCACTAGGCCGCAACCGGCCGCGCGCTCCGCTGAGCGGCCAACCGAGCGTGCCCGCGCAGCAAGCAGGCTTTCAGGATTCTCACAGCGCCGCCGGCGAATCTGTCGCTGTGAACAGGCCAGCCCGGCCAGTCCTGCGCGCTTCGGGCGATCTGTCACGGAGCGGGTGTCGGGCGTGATGGTCACGCCGTGCCCTGTAGCCGCTTACTCTTGCCGGCATGTCGGTCGTCGTGTTGCTGCGCGCGCTGTGGGACCGCGTCAGCGGGACACAGCCCGTTCCGCCCAGCTGGGTGATAGCGGCGAGCGGCATCATCGCCCTGCTGATCGTGGTGGACTCCCGCACGTGGCGCATGGCGCGGAGCTGGATCACGATCGCCCACGAGGGCGGCCACGCGCTGATCTCCGTGCTGGGCGGCCGGCGGCTGGGCGGGATCCGCTTGCATTCGGACACCTCAGGCGTGACTTATTCGCAGGGCAGGCGGACTGGTCCGGCCGTGGTGCTCACGTCGATGGCGGGCTACGTCACTCCCTCGCTGCTCGGCGCAGGTGCGGCCTGGCTGCTGGCTGCCCACCATGTGACCGCGATGCTGTGGGTGCTGGTGGCGCTGCTCGCCGCGACCCACCTGGCGATCCGCAACGCCTTCGGCGTCCTGGCTGTGCTCGTCACTGTCGGCGCGGTCCTCGCAGTGAGCTGGCTGGCGACCTCTGCAATCCAGGCGGCGTTCGGCTACACCGCTGCATGGTTCCTGCTCCTCGGCGGGGTTCGCGCAGTGGTCGAGCTGCAGAGTCAGCGTCTCCGGCGCCGCCGCCGTGGCCAGGTGAGCAGGTCGGATGCCGACCAGCTTGGCCGACTCACCGGAGTGCCCGGCGGCGCCTGGGTCGCCGTTTTCGCTTTCGTCTGCGTCGCCGCGCTGGTACTCGGTACGCGCCTGCTGGTTCCTGGCCCGCTGCGCCTGCCGCACCTTGGCGGCTAGCGGATCGCCGGAACTATGGCACTCGTCGTGCCGGGCAGTTCGCTGGAGGTGCCTCGCGCCGGCGCTTGAGTGCTACTGGGGGCGCCGCATCCTGCGCGACGAACTCGGCATCGATCCTGGGATGCCCCTCCGTCGTCTCCACGAGCAGATGCGCGGCGGGCGCGTGTCAGGGCCGCTGGGCGTACTCGATCGAATCAAATGGCCAGTCACGTTCCACCCACGCGAGGACCGCATCGTGGAGCACTGGGTCGAGCGCGGCGCAGTCCGCGCGAACCCAGGATTGGACGGATGCGCGCCGTCGGCCCTCGGGGCCGCCGCCAGGCTCATGGCCCCTGGCGGGGTAGATGTACACGCAGCCGATAACGTCCTCGGTGCCGGAGCTGAGCACGGTGTAGGTGAACCCGCGGCGCTCGGCGAAGTCCTGTGCGTGCCGCTCGAGATCGCGGAGATTATCGTTCAGGGACATCTCGTGCGGCCAGCTGCCATCAGGGAACCCAGGTGTCCCCCGGATGTGGTCAATGCTGGCCGTCCAGGCCGCGTAATCGGCCTCGTTGTGCTGCGGCCCGAGCGGGGCCAGCCGGAATTCCCCTGCTATGAGCCCATCGGGTACTGCGAAGTCTTCCGGAACGAACAGCTGATCTTTCACCCGGCGATGTTAACCCGCCTGCGGCGGCAGAGACTCCGAATAAGCGGCCGCGTGGCGATCCGTCCGCAGCATGATCTGGCTGGCCTTTTGCGGCGGGCACCAGGACGGGCCTGCAGCCGTCGTCGGATGTTAGCGCGCCCTTCACCGGGCCGTCGCCTCGACCTGCTAGCCAAACCAAAGGCGTTTGGCGACCGACCGCGCCTTTACCGGAGGGGATTATGCGGATCAGGAAACTGCAAGCATTGGTGGCAGCGGCGGGCGCGGCGGCCCTGCTCGGCGGCACCGCACCGCTGGCGGCTGCGGTCGTCACACACAGCGGGGCCGGTCAGTCGCGGTATCGCAGCCCGATCAGGCACGTGCTGCTGCTGTCCGTGGACGGGATGCACCAGCAGGACCTTGTGTGGTATGTGAGGCACTATCCCCGCTCGACGCTGGCAGACCTGGTCCGTCACGGCATCGAGTACAGCGATGCCCTGACCACGGTCCCGTCGGACTCGTTCCCGGCAACGGTCGGCCTGATGACGGGCGGTGACCCGGGCGTCACCGGCTTTTACTACGACGACACCTATAACTACGACGTGTTCCCGGCGGGGACAACGAAATGCGTGGGGCGTCCCCCAGGCGGCCAGGTCACCTATGACAACACCATCGATGTCAATCCCAACCGGCTCGATGCTGGCCAAGGCCTGAAGGGCCTCCCGGGCAGCATCTTGCAGATGACCTCCAACCTGCGCAGCGTGATCAACCCGGCGACCCTGCCGGTCAGCGCGGCGACCTGCAAGCCGATCTACCCGAACCAGTACCTCGAGGTAAACACGATCTTCAACGTCGTCCACCAGGCCGGGCTCCGGACTGCCTGGTCCGACAAGCACCCGTCCTACCTCGTACTGGCAGGGCCGTCGGGCAACGGCGTCGACGACTTCTTCACGCCCGAGATCGACAGCCAGGCCATCGGCTATCCGGTCGGCGTCGCCTGGAGCGGCGATGTCGCCGCGAACATGAAGTACGACAGCTACAAGGTCCAGGCGGTCCTGAACGAGATCGACGGCTACAACCACAGCCGGACCAGGCACGTGGGCGTGCCGGCACTGTTCGGCATGAACTTCCAGGTGGTCACCCAGGCCGAGCAGTTGCCTAAGTCGGACGGGCTGACCGGCGGATACCTACCCGGCGGCAAGGTGCCGGGGCCGCTGCTGGTCCGCGCTCTCAACTTCGTCAACACCGAGCTTGGCGTGATTGTCGCCCAGCTCAGGGCACAGGGGCTGACGAGCAGCACCGCCATCATCATTACGGCCAAGCAGGGCCAGTCGCCGACCAACCCCAACGACTTCAAGCGGATCAACGACGCGACTATCGTCGCGGGGGTCGACGCAGCCTGGAAGAAGACGCACCCGCATGCGGCTCCGCTGGTGGTGTACACGAGCGACGACGACGTCATGCTGTGGTGGCTGAGCAACCGCTCACAGGCCGCGGCAAACTTCGTCAGGCACTATCTCCTCACCCACACCGCGGTCGCCTACAACATCCACGGCAAGCGGATGACGGTGCCGGCCTCGGGCCTGAGCAAGGTGTATGCCGGTGCCGCATCGGCTGCTTACTTCGGGGTGCCGAACAGTGACCCCAGGCACCCCGTCATCTTCGGGATCGTGCAGCACGGCGTGATCTACGCGGACGAGCCCGACATCGCTCAGCATGGCGGCGCTGATTTCCAGGACCTCAGCATCCCGATCCTGGTAGACCTGCCCGGCCTGCGGCATGGCACGACCATCGGCGCCCAGGTGAAGATCACACAGATTGCTCCGACGATCCTGGCGCTGCTCGGACTCAACCCCCAGGCGCTGCAGGCCGTTCGGATCGAGCACACGCAGGTGCTGCCTGGCCTGGCGGGCCGCCGGAAGCGGTAACCACATCAGGAAGGCCGGCTGAAGCGCGGGGCCCGGCAGCATGCCGGGTCCCGCGCTAGACCGGAAGGGCGCCGATTTCGATGCCTGGAGTGACTGGGGCGCCCGGCCGCTGGAGGGGCACGTCGCCGTCAGGGTCTGCGGTACAGGACAAGCGCGAGATCAGGTATCTGCTCGGAGAAGAACCCGGCATCGGAGGCAGCAGTCAGAAGTGCTCGAAGATCCTGCTCAAAGTCGGCCATCTGGTCGCCAAACAGGTGCGGTGCGCTGCTGGAGAGAGAAAAGACCTGGGCCACGACGTCATCGACAGTTCGCTCCAGTAACTGTCGGCCAGTGACGCGGGTCATTACCGGCGTTTCGAAGCCCGCTGCCTGCAGGACTTCCCATTCGTTGCCCGGCGTCCCGTGCAGCAGGACTCCCTGGCCGGCCCGGACCTCGGGCCCGAGGTACGACTGCTTGAGATGCCGAATTTCATCCACTGGCGGCAGCGGATGCGGCAGCGGATGCTCGGGCGACGGCGTCTCGATCTCCTGCCCGCCAACATGAACGAAAGCGCCTCCAGGCTCCAGCATGTCGAAAACCCTGCCCGCTACCAGTTCGCGGTCCATCCAGTGGAATGACTGGGCGAACGTCGCGTATCGAAAGGCACCCAGGCCCGCCGGAAGTTCCTCCGCCCGCAGCCGGAACCACTGCGCGTTGCTCAGGTTGTGGATTCCGGCCGCACGGATCGCCTCGTCGATCATGCCCCGATCAGCGTCGACACCCACGACCTCGGTGAACAGATCGGCCAGTCGTAGCGCCACCGTGCCAGGACCGCAACCGACGTCGATCAGGCGGGGCGACCCCCGCAAGTCAGCTACGGCAGCGAATGCATCGTGCAGTCCCGACGGATACGGAATGCGGCCACGGTCGTAGTACTCCGAACTGCCTGCAAACAAGGTCTCATCCCAAACCCATCCCTCAGGCATCCGGCCTCCTCCAGCTCTGGACGAAAGTACAGCAGCGACAGGATCCCGAGCCCGGCCGACCGCGGGCCAGGCGGGCAGCTTACAGAGTCCGCCAGTTGCGCCCGCCGTCTGAAGTGGCGACAAGGTAGGTGTAGTAGTAGCAGTCCGATTTGAAGCCCCGGCAGCCGGAGTCGGTCGCGATGCCGATCGCCTCGCTGCGGCTGATCACGCTTATCGGGAAGGGCGACTCCGCGGTCCTCACCGCTGTCCAGGCCGCACCCGCGTCGGAACTCTCGTAGACTCTGCCGCGGGCGGGTAGCCAGATGACGCTGCCGGCAAAGGCGGGCGTGACCTGGCCGGCGCTGAGTGAGGCTGGGACCTCCAACGGCGGACCGGTAGGGCCGATGACGGCCGCACCTGCGCCTTGGACACGGTAGATCCTGATGCTCTGCGCGCCGTCGCTGCTGGTCACGATGACGGGCAGCAGGAGCTGCGTTCTGTCGGCGCCGGGCGTGCCATAGCTGATGGCGCCGGGCGCTGACGGCGGCAGTCCTGGGATCCTCACAGGCGACCAGGACGCGCCGCCGTCGCTGGTGCGGTAGAGGAAGTTCATGACCGGGCCGGCGATGATGATTCCTCGCTGGGCGGACACAAACGTAGCTGACCATAGGTACATGCCGATGCCCGTGGGGTGCTGGGTGAACGCGGCACCGTCGTCGGCGGAGATGAATACGGTGCTGTACGCCGAGGTGCTGGTGAGACCCCAGTCGGCAACCACGGTGACGACCCCCGCCGGCGCTAGCGTGATCGAGACGGTCGGCGCCTGACGTGCCAGGAATGCCTCCGATGACGGCAGCTCCGGCACGAGCGTGAGGCGGGACCAACTGGCCGCGCCGGGATCCCCGTAGTACATATCGATGACTGGGCTTCGCCACACCGCCAGCCAGCATCCGCGGCCGGCCGCGGCGGTAACTGTGGTGACCAACGACGGTCCTACTCCGGCGGGCAGGGGCATGGCAGACCAGTGACTGCCGCCGTCCTGAGTCACTGACAGACCGGTCGCAGCCAGCTCCCACGCCGTCGCGCCGCTGGCACCGACGAGCCGCAGGCGAGCAACCCCGGCCGGCGGGCTGGGCGCGGGCGCGAGCATCGACGCGAGCGACTTGAGCAGCCGCCCGGTCGGCCGGTGCGGGCCGGTACCGCATCCCGCGAGCGCTGCCGCGAAAATAGCCGCCGTCAGGACGGTGCAGACCGCAGCCCTGTTGGCGGTCGAGCGCAACGATTTCCTCGCATAGAGACGACTCGATCGCGTCGCGCGGATCCGCATTATGCCGTTCCAACCCATCGGGCACCTCGCCGCCGACCGCACCGGCTTGGATACCACCGGCACAGCCGACCTCACCGTTACGACGAACGGAAACCAGCCACGGTTGCGGCGCGGGAGGTGCGGCAACCGGGGGCGCAGGGCCACGACGTCCGGCATCGCTACCGGCAGGTTGTTCCAGTCGTGGCCGCCCAGTCCCGCGCAGCCTGTCAGCCGTTTCTCGGGGAGTCGGGCCTACCGCGGGGCGTCGCCCATCCGGTAGTCGCGTGTGAGGTCGTCCAGCTGTTGCCGGAGGTTGTCACTGATGTCGTACTCCGCCGCCGCCAGGCTGGAGTCGAGCTGGCCCGGAGCGCTGGCGCCGATGATCGGCGCGGTGATGGCCGGGTTGCCCAGCACCCACGCCACCGACAGGGTCACCAGGTTCACCCCGGCACTGTCGGCTAGCCGCCGCAGCTCCTCGACGGTGTCGAATTCCCGGTCGTGCCAGTACCGTTCCTGGTAGTTCTGGGCCGCGGTGCCGAGGGTGAAGCGGGTGCCTTCCGGCGGCGGGTTGGCCCGCTGGTGCTTGCCCGACAGCAGGCCGCCTGCGATCGGGTTGTACGGGATGACGCCGATGCCGTCCTCGCTGCAGTAGGGCAGCATCTCCCGCTCGATCTGGCGGAACAGCAGGTTGTAGCGGGGCTGCACGCAGTCAATCCGGGTCAGGCCCAGCGTCTCGGTGCGGCCGACGGCCCGGACGAGCTGATAGGTCAGGAAGTTCGAGACGCCGAGATAGCGGACCTTGCCCGAATGGATCAGATCGTCCAGGGCCGCCAGCGTCTCATCGATCGGTGTCTGCGGGTCGTAGCCGTGCAGCTGGTAGAGGTCGATGTAGTCGGTCTGGAGCCGGCGCAGTGAGGCCTCCGCCGCCGACATGATGTGCTTGCGCGAGTTGCCGCCGTCGAAGGGCGCGGGTCCGGTTGGCGCGAAGCACTTGGTAGCCACGATGAAGCGCTCGCGCTGGCCGCGCAGCCATCGGCCCAGGATCTCCTCGGTGACGCCACGAGTGCCTAGGTCGCCGCCGAGCGGATAGGCGTCGGAGGTGTCGAGAAAGTCGATGCCACCCTCGGCGGCGTGGTCGAGGATGGCGACGGACGTGGGTTCATCGCACTGCAATCCGAATGTCATCGTGCCCAGGCACAGCCGGGACACCTGCAGGCCCGTACGGCCGAGTCTGGTGTGTTCCACATTCGGACGCTATCGCGCGGCGTTGCGAGCCGGGCACGGGTTCCGGGCGCACGACCTCGACTAGCCAGCACATAGTCGTGCATCGCGCGGCGCCCCGCTGACTGCAAGACCAAGACTGAGATCTTGCGCTGTCTCAGGCGCTATATGGCCTGTAAGGTCTACGGGCCTGGTTGGTCCCAGATCCTAGGTGGGCATCATGCAACTGGGGGACTCAACGGAGCCGGGAGGTGGCGGGATTGGAGAACCGGAGCCTGGGGCGCGGCCGGGTCAGCGTGCCAGTGATCGGGCTGGGCACCTGGCGGAGGCTGGAGGCCGCCGCCGCGGCCGGCCAGGAGCACGAGCTGATCGGGGCTGCCATCGCGGCGGGCATCCGGGTCATCGACACCTCACCCATGTACGGCGACGCCGAGCGGCTGCTTTCCGGCGCTCTGGACGGCCACCGCGGGGAGGTCTTCATCGCCGATAAGGTCTGGACTCCGTCGGCAGAGGAGGGCGCGGCACAGCTGTCCCGCGCGGTGGATTGGTATGGCGGC
>JASHUE010000282.1:0-3089 GCA_030040195.1 Streptosporangiaceae bacterium
AACTCGCGGATTGCGAACAGCGACCGGTAGGTGGTCGCGGCTGGCGCAGAGGACACGCGGAAAATGCTGCCGGCTGAACGGGCTGGCCCATAATGATTCGCGTGAGCGCGAAACATCTCAGTGGTGGCGGCCCACGGCGGAGAGCCGAGGAGGCGAGATGGGGCAGAGCTGGGCGGTAAGCGCCGACCTCCTAGCACGGAGCAGGTTCGTGGTCTCCCCCCTCAGCGAGACGGTCGCCGCGCTGATGGTCCTGAGCAGGCCATACCCCCCTGGCACGCCGTGGATCCGGTCGTTCCGCGCGTTGCATCGCGAGGCTTGCCTCAGCATGCTGGCGGAGGACGAGCTGCGCGCCGTCGTGGCCGGCCACATGTGGCGGCCGCGGTGCGGCCAGGTGCCTGGCTGGATAGCGGACTTCCTCGCGCTGCCGCCGCTGGGCAACGGCGCCACGTTCACCGACGAGCTGGACCAGCTCGCGGCCTGGGACGACGATCGGGTCAGAGCGGAGATACGCCAGTTCGCCTGCGGCCCGCTGCCGTCAGCGCTCGGCCGTCCCGGACTGCGCGACGCCGTCGCGGAAGTGCTCCGCTGGGTGTGGACCACGACCCTGGTGTCCGACTGGCCGCGGCGGCGGCGGGTCCTTGAGGCCGACATTCTCACCCGGGCCAGCAGGCTGGCGAGTCACGGGTGGGCCGGGGTGTTCGACACCCTGTCGCCGCACTCCTCCTGGCTCGGCGGCGGGCGCCTGCAGATCAACGGGTACGAGCTTCCGGACCGGGATCTGTCGGATGCCCGTGAGCTAGATTTCGTGCCCGTCCACAGCTACACCGGCTGGGACATGCTGGAACCTCCCCACCGGTACGCGCTCGTCTATCCCGTGAGCGGGGCGCTTGCCGACACCGGAAGCGCGCGCTCAAGCACAGACGGCCTAGCGCGCCTCATCGGCCCGAACCGGGCCCGCATCCTGCGGCTTCTCGATGAGCCCCGCTCCACCACGCAGCTTGCCGCGCTCACCGAGCTGCCGCTCGGCGCGGCCGGCAACCACCTCCGCGTACTGCTGGAGGCAGGCGCCATCCTGCGGCGACGCGCTGGCCGCGAGGTCCTGTACTGGCGCACCTCCCTCGGCGACGCCCTCGCTGCCTCCAGCCGCTGACATCACCAGGGCCCGCCTCACTGCCACCAGCGGAACCACCGGGTGAAGTGCACCAACGCGTGATCAAAGGCCCATGGCGCCTGCTTGATGCCCGAGCAGGTGTTGCTGTCCGCCTGGCCCAGACAGCTCTTCGGTCCTTGGTTGTCTCGCTGGATCGCCCAGATGGACAGGAAGTTCATCTGCATCTTCAGCTCGAATGCCAGCATCACGCGGGCGTCATGAAGCGTCGTGGTCTCGTCCTTGCCGAAGTCAGAGATGCCCGGCAGCATCGTCATGGCCTGCATCCGCCAGATCTGGCGAGAGCTCTTATGCGGATACAGCCTGGCCAGTTCGGCGTGCACGGCGTTCGCGCAGGTGATGGCAGTCCGGCTCATATTCATGACGCCTTCATGCGGCAGGTAGTAGTCGAAGACCATGATGTTGACCGAATACACCCGTACACCGTCGGCGATCGCGTTTCGCAGCACCGATAGCCCCGCCTGACCCAGCCCGCTAGGTTCCACTGGCAGAGTGAACTGGATCTGGAGCCGGATTCCGCGCTGAGCCGCCCATCGTTGCGCGATCGCGATGGCCTCGTCGCGCCGGTTGATTCCGGCCGCGTAGGTTTCGGCGTTGGACTCGACGTCCATGTCCAGCCGGGTCACCCGCAGTGTCTTCACGACCTGCTCGTAGACGGCCGCGATCTGCTGAACACTGGCGCACGAGTCGGCGATCTCGGTTCCGTGATCATGGGACCCGAATGTGTCGGCGCTGTATCCGCCGAACGACGGGATTACGTTTCCGCCAAGCCGGCGCAGGCTGGCGATGTCGGCGTTGTAATAGCTCAGCGGCTGGCTGGCCGTGCCGTTCCAGTCCACCGCGCAGGACTTGGTTCCCTTGGACTGAAGGAACGCGACCGTCATGAACCGCGCGCTCGACGCCTTGGCCGTCGCGGTAATGCTGGGCGTGTCAGGAGCGAGGTAGGACTCGTAATACGGTGCGTACAGCCGATACGGCAGGGGCCGGGCCCAGGACGAGAAGTGCGCAGGCGCGGCCGATGCCGCGGGCGCGCCGGCGAGCAATGCGAGGGCGGCCATCGCGACCATAGCCAGCCGGAATCGAGGTTGCATAGCATCTCCTGACGGCTCGCCCGGCTGACCGGACCGGCGGGCCAGCGCCAATGCGAGTGCAACGGGGTCAGCGCAGTCTATTAGGAAAGTTTCCTAATGTTTAGGGCAAGCTGCGAACTGCCGCGGCGATGTCACGAGCACGGACAGGGCGACTCGTGCTGCGGCACAACAGCTGCAGGGGTGACAGGTCAGGCGGCGTAGACCGTGTCAGGCAGGTACCCGACCTGCTTCAGGATCGCGAACTGGTCCTGGAGCGTCAGGATCTCGACGACCTTCCCGTCGCGGAAGTGCCAGATCGCGGTGTCCCGCACCTGCACCGGCTTGCCGGTGGCGGCTACTCCGCCGTATTCGCCGGTATGGGTTCCGCGCCACACCAGTGTGACGGCGAGCTTGTCTGCCGAGACGAACATGTCCTCGACTGTCGTGGTCAGGTCGGGGAAGCCCGTGAGCCGATCGCGGATCCTGCCTACCGGCCCGGCCACGCCGACATGGACTCCGTTGGTCTTGAGCTCATCGCTGAAGATGTCTTCGGCCATCGCGAGATTTCCAGTCCATCCTTCGGTGAACCACTGCCGGGCCATCTGCAGGTACTGCTGGCTGGTTTCCAGGTCTGGCTGGCTCATCATGATTCCCCTGGACCTCGATGCGGATGTTCTGACTGGCGTCTGTCAAGGTGGTCTGCCCGGCCCCGCTGAAGTTGCCTTACTGACCGCAAGTCCGGGCCGGCAACTCGCAGACCGGCATGTCGCCGCCAGATGCGACGCTAGTAAAGCCGCCGCGCCCCTGGCTTGAGTCATACGACTGAGGCTTTTCACGCCCGGCGAGCGGCA
>JASHUE010000283.1:0-2902 GCA_030040195.1 Streptosporangiaceae bacterium
TGATGCTCGGCGATCACCCGGCCGTGCGACTCGCGGCTGAGCGCCCGCTCGCACATCATGTCAAAGGCCAGCTTGACCTGAGCCACGGTGCGCATCGCGTGGTGAATGCGGCCGCCGCCGAGCCGGCGCTGCGCCAGCACCCTGGCCCCGTCCTCCGGACCGAGCAGGTTGCCGAGCGGCACCCGGACGTCGGTATAGCGGACGTGGTTGTGCACCTGGGGGTAGCTCATGATCTCCACGCCCGGCGTGTCCCGCGGCACCACGTACATGCCGTTCACGCACATGACGAAGATGATGTCGGCGTGCGACCCGGCGCTGGTGAACCATTTTTCGCCGTTGATGACCCACTCGTCGCCGTCCCTGACCGCCCTGGTCCTGAACATGGTCGGGTCGGATCCGCCCTGCGGCTCGGTCATCGAGTAGGCGGAGAAGATCTCCTGGCTCATGAGCGGGTAGAGCCACTTCTCCTTCTGCTCGGGCGAGCCGTAGGCCGCGAGCATCTCCATGTTCCCCGTGTCGGGCGCGGCGGTGCCGAATACGACCGGGGCCGAGCGGTACCGGCCGAGGATCTCGTTCAGCAGTGCCAGCTTCAGCTGGCCGAAGCCCGGGCCGCCAAGGTCCTTGTCCAGGAACAGGGCCCACAGCCCTCGGTCTTTGACCTGCTGCTTCAGCGGGTCAGCCAGGGCCTTGGCCTTGGGGTTACGCGAGTACGCGGCCCCGGGGAAGACCAGGTCGAGTGGCTCAACCTCATTCCGGCAGAATTCGGCAACCCAGTCGAGCTGCTCCTGGAACTCCGGTTCGGTCGAGAAGTCCCACGCCATGTAGCGTCCTTTCGGCAATCAGCCGCGATCAGTGCCGGTCAGCCGGAACCGCAACCACCCGGCGGGCCCGACCGGGCTCAGACACACCTCGTTCCGGTCTTAGAACCTGATTCTAAAAGCTGGGCCGGGCCCGAGCATAGGCCCGCACCCGTGCTAGGCGGCGAGCCTGGTCAGGTACAGCCTGGTGCCGACTGCGGTGATCACGGCGGGCGCCGGCCCCGGCAGCAGCCCGAAGGCACCGGCCACCGTGACCGTCCCCGACACGCGGCCGCTGCTCGGGTTAAGGACGCTGACCGTGGCGTTCTTGCAGATGAGCGTCGCGCACGGCTGGTTCAGCACGAGGAGCCCGGCTGTGGTTCCCGCGATGCCGTGGTCGTGGCCCGAGACCTGCCGCGAGCCGAGCGCTGCGAGCGAGGACCCGCTGAAGCTGTCGAGGTACGTCCGGCCGTTGCCGTGGACCGCGAGCAGGTCGAGTCGGCCGCCGGCGAGCGCGGCCGGCACGCCAATGTTCACGTCGCTGTGCCGGCGCACAGACCCGTCCGGCGAAACGCGGACGATGTATCCGTTGGCACCGTTGCTGCGGACGATCTGGAAGTACAGGCCGCTGGCGTCGGCCGCGATGTCCGCCGGGTAGGCGTTGCCCTTGCTGATCACCTTGACGCGAGTCGAGGACGTCGTGATCTCGCTCACCGTCGCGTACTCGAACCCGCTCTGGTCGGTGGCCCAGTCGGTCCACGACCAGAGCGTGCCGCCCGAGGCGAGCAAGCCGGCTGAGGTGACCGGCTTACGCGGGCTCGACAGCTTCCAGGTGCGGCCAGCGTAGGCGTCGGTTTTCCTGCTGTACTCGTATACGGTCAGGCCGGTCTGGACGAAGAAGTCGGTGTTGTTCGCCGCCAGCGCGATGACGGGCGTGCCGAGGGCAGTGGCCGGGACGGGCGCGGCATTGCCGTTGACGACGTAGACCGTGCCTCCCGCCGAGTAGTAAACCGCCCCGTTCGGGGCCTCGGCGAACACGCTCAGCGCGCCTGCGCGGGTCAGCCGTGTGGCGTGGACGACCCGCAGGCCCGGCCGCGTGACGTGCACGGCGACGGCCGAGGCCGCCGATCCTGTCGCGGCGATCGCCGTGGTCGCGACGGCCGCGATCACAGGCGCTGCCCATCTAGTACGGAACAACTGCGTGCCCCCTTGACGCTGGTCGGCAAATGGCATGCAGCGAGATCTTATGGAGCGGGCCAGCCCTCCGCTAGAGGCAGCGATGCGGGCACCGGTGCTGGCACCCTCAGGTCGGGCGCCGCGCTGGGGTACGCCCAGGGGTGCCAGGGCCGGGGCAGTGGCGGGCCGTCCGGCTGCGCTGGCACGAAGCTGGCGCTCGGCTCGAACCACTTGCAGGCTGGTGAGCGCGATGCCGGTCAGGATCGCCGCGCCGCCCGCGAGCTGAGCCAGCCCGAACGGATCGCCGAACAGGACGATGCCGGTGATGGCACCGACCAGCGGCTCCAGGTTCAGGAACGCCCCGGCCACATCGGCGGAGACGTGGCTCTGGCCGAACGCGAACAGAGTGGTCGGACCGACAGTCCCCGCGACGATCAGGCCGACGGTCGCCAGCAGTGCGGCCGGAGTGGCGTGGCCGACATGCAGTCCCTCGGATGTGAGCGCCAGCGGCAGAGTCACCGTTGCTGCAGCTAGCAACTGCACCGCGGTCACCGCCAGCGGGTCGCGACCGCGCAAAAGCCGGGCCTGCGAGACGGTGAACCCGGCCGAGCCCAGCTGCGCCAGCAGCACGAGGCCGTCACCGCCGAGCGAGGCGCCGCCTCCCCGGCCGGAAGCGATGACGGCAACCCCGGCCAGCGACAGGCCGAATCCCGCCCAGGCAGCCGGGCGGGCGACACCCTGCCGGAAGGCAGCCGCGAGAATTGCGACCAGCACCGGTGTGGCCCCGATGAGCAGCGCAGCGTGAGAGACGCTGGTGCGCTCGACCCCAAGGTTCTGCAAGACGACCGAGGCGCCGAAGCCGAGCCCGCCGCTGACCAGGATGGCCGGGCTGGCGGCGCCGCGGATCCGGCCCCTGCTGATGATCATCA
>JASHUE010000284.1:0-3447 GCA_030040195.1 Streptosporangiaceae bacterium
CTTCAAGCGGCTCTCGGACGAGGACGCCGCCAGGTACGCTCTGGCCGTCGTGAACGAGCGGCTACGGCTGCCCGATGGGCCGGCCGCGGAGATGCAGCAGATCTCGTCCTGACTGCTGCTGTTTTGCCGAACACTTCCCAGTCGGCCTACTCGAGTAAGGAACGCTAGCGGTGTCGATGCCGTTCTACGTGTCACCTGAACAGGTGATGAAGGACAAGGCGGACTATGCCCGCAAGGTCCTGACGCGGATCCGCAGCGGCGTCGTGATCACCTGCGATGCCGGCATCCTGTTCGTTGCCCCCAATCCCTCGAGGGCGCTCAGGAAGTTCTCCGAGCTTTACGACCGGATCGCCTTCGCGGCGGTGGGCCGGTACAACGAGTTCGAGACCTTGCGCAAGGCTGGCGTCCGGTACGCCGACATGACCGGCTTCCAGTACGACCGGCGGGACGTTACCTCGCGCGGGCTGGCCGACTGGTACGCGCAGTTGCTCGGCAGCCTCTTCACCGACAGCAGCAAGCCGTACGAGGTCGAGATCGTGGTCGCCGAGGTGGGCAGCAGCCGCGATACCGACCAGATCTACCGGATCATTTTCGATGGCTCGGTGGCCGAGGAACGCAGCGGGTTCGTGGTGATGGGCGGCCCGGCCGAGCGGGTAGCCGAGGTTCTCAAGGAGCGTTACCGGCCGGGCCTGTCGCTGCAAGAGGCGATGGGGCTGGCGGTGGCCGCGCTGGCGGTTCAGAACGAAGGCGGCAGCGGCGAGAACATCACGGGTGATCAGCTCGAGGTGGCGCTGCTGGATCGAAGCCGGACCCACCGCGCCTTCAGGACGGTGGGTGGCCCGCGCCTCGACACGCTGCTTGCGGAGGCCAAGACCCCGGCCCCGCTGTCGGCCAGCGCGGACGCGAGCCTGCCCGCAGGCGCGGACACGGGCGGCGAGCCCTCGGACGACGGGGCGGGCGAGGCGCCAGAGGGCGGCTGACGGCCCAGCGGAAGTTGCCCGCAGAACAGCCTGGCCACCTCGGGGCGACCAGCGCGCAGAGGCTCGCTCGGTGCCCCCAGCGGGGTAGACAGGCGTTGGTACTGTCGATACCGGGACCCGAGGCCGCGGTCCCGCCACCGGGCAGGAGGACACCGTGACAGCCGACTTGGCGACCATAACCGGCATTGACGCCCCGACCCGCCTGCTAATCGGCGGGCAGTGGTCATCGGGCCGGTCGGGAACGCTGCCCGTCATTGACCCCGCGACCGAGGACGTGCTCACCGAGGTAGCGGATGCCAGCCCGGAGGATGGCCTCGACGCGGTCGGGGCGGCGGCCGCGGCGCTGCCCTCGTGGTCAGCGACGCCACCCAGGCAGCGCGCAGAGTGCCTGCGGAAGGCGTACGAGCTGATGGTCGAGCGCTCGGACCAGCTTGCCCGGCTGATGGTGCTGGAGAACGGCAAGGCCCTCAGGGACGCGCGCGGGGAGGTCTTGTACGCGGCCGAGTTCTTCCGCTGGTACGCGGAGGAGGCCGTGCGGATCGACGGTCAGCTGTCGGTCGCCCCGTCCGGCGCGAACCGGATCATGGTGCTCCGCCAGCCGGTTGGGGTCAGCTATATGATCACGCCGTGGAACTTCCCCGCGGCGATGGCGACGCGCAAGATCGGCCCCGCGCTCGCGGCCGGCTGCACGGTGGTGCTCAAGCCGGCCAAGGAGACCCCGCTGAGCGCGCTTGCCGTGGCCCAGATCCTGAGCGCGGCGGGCGTCCCCGACGGCGTCGTCAACGTCGTGCCGACCATGAAGCCAGGCCCGCTGACGCAGGCGGTGCTCGCCGACCCGCGGGTGCGCAAGCTGTCCTTCACCGGGTCGACCGAAGTCGGCCGGATGCTACTCAAGCAGGCCGCCGACTACGTCACGAACTGCTCGATGGAACTGGGCGGCAACGCGCCGTTCCTGGTGCTGGATGACGCCGACGTGGACGCCGCGGTGGAAGGCGCGTTCCTGGCCAAGATGCGCAACGGCGGGGAAGCCTGCACCGCGGCCAACCGGTTCTACGTCCACGAGAAGGTAGCGCCGCAGTTCTCGGCCAAGCTGGCGCAGCGGCTGGCCGCCCTGAAGATCGGCCCTGGCCTCGAGGATGGCGTCGACCTCGGGCCGCTGGTGAACGCCGACACCCGGTCCAAGGTCGCCGACCTGGTCGACTCGGCCACCGGCGCCGGCGCCAGGGTGCTGACCGGCGGCCAGGCACCTGACCGGGCCGGCTACTACTACCTGCCGACGGTGCTGGACAGCGTGCCCGCCGGGGCCGGGATCCTGTCGGAGGAGATTTTCGGCCCGGTCGCGCCTATCGTCAGGTTCACGGACACCGACGAGGCGGTCGCTCTGGCCAACAACACCGAGTACGGCCTGGTGTCCTACCTGTATAGCGGTGACCTTCGCCGCGCCCTGCAGGTTGCTGAGCGGCTCGAGGCGGGCATGGTGGGAATAAACCGGGGCGTGGTGTCGGACCCGGCCGCGCCGTTTGGCGGAGTGAAGCAGTCGGGTCTCGGGCGCGAGGGCGCGCACGAGGGGCTGCTTGAGTACACCGAGACCAAGTACATCGCCGTCGACTGGTAGCTGGGGACGGATGGACAGACGGATATTCGGGCTGGAGAACGAGTACGGCGTCACCTGCACGTTCCGCGGCCAGCGGCGGCTGTCGCCGGACGAGGTGGCCAGGTACCTGTTCCGCCGGGTCGTGTCCTGGGGGCGCAGCAGCAATGTATTCCTGCGCAACGGTGCGCGGCTCTACCTGGACGTAGGCAGTCATCCTGAGTACGCAACGCCCGAGTGCGACAGCCTGATCGACCTGGTCACGCACGACAAGGCGGGGGAGCGGATCCTGGAGGGCCTGCTCGTCGACGCCGACACCCGGCTGCGCGAGGAGGGCATCGCCGGCGACATCTACCTGTTCAAGAACAACACCGACTCGGCCGGGAATTCCTACGGATGCCACGAGAACTACCTGGTCGGCCGGCACGGTGAGTTCGGCCGGCTCGCCGACGTGCTGATCCCGTTCCTGGTCACCAGGCAGATCATCTGCGGGGCCGGCAAGGTGCTGCAGACGCCGAGGGGCGCCGTCTACTGCGTCAGCCAGCGCGCCGAGCACATCTGGGAAGGCGTGAGCTCGGCCACCACTCGTTCCCGCCCGATTATCAATACCAGGGACGAGCCGCACGCGGACGCGGAGCGGTTCCGGCGGTTGCACGTCATCGTCGGCGATTCGAACATGAGCGAGACGACGATGCTGCTCAAGGTCGGAGCCACCGACCTCGTGCTGCGGATGGTCGAGGCCGGCATCGTGATGCGGGACCTGACGCTGGAGAACCCGATCCGGGCGATCAGGGACGTCAGTCACGACATGAGCGGCCGGCGCAAGGTGCGGCTGGCCAACGGCCGCGAGGTTAGCGCGCTCGACATCCAGCAGGA
>JASHUE010000285.1:0-5617 GCA_030040195.1 Streptosporangiaceae bacterium
TGGAACTCTCAGGACATCCCAGACAGCGCTCGGATCGGCCCGGATGAACGCCGTTTCGGTGACGGACATCCAGTCCTCCGGCTGCCGCGGCACCTGCAGGCACAGCCGCTGGACGTCGACCGGGATCACGTCATTCGGAGCCGAGCTCCGGTCCTCCGCGACCGCCTGGATCCTGCTCAGCCACCTCACCAGGCCGGCCCGCGTGGCAGTCTCCACCACGTCCGCCCGCAAGCGCGAAGGGTACCGGGCCACCTCGATGTGAACTTTCAGCTTGCCGCGCCTGGCGGGGCACACGGCCAGGCGGTAGAAGTGCCGGGACGGCGCCGGTTCCCGGAACGTGACCGACCTGGTGCTTTCATCTGCGGCGACCTCGCATATGCCATTGGCCGGCAGGCCAGAGGCCGTCGAGCCAACCCACAGGCAGAGCCGGTCGGCGCCGGAAACCGCACCAGGAGCGGCAGAATCGGGCGTTCAAGGCCGAACCTGGCGGCGCATAAAGATACGACCGTCGGCCGCCTGCCCGTCCCGGCAGCGGTAGATAGCCGCGCGCGGAGCCGCCGTTACGGGCAGCTGGATGGGGGCAGGTGGAGCTGCATTCGGCGTACCCGAATGAGTCTTCTGCGTGCTTGCCGTCCACGCGGGTATGGCGTAGCAAAACCCTCAACAGGTCACGCCCAGCAGCGACGGCGCGACTGATCGCTCAAAAGGTCATGCAGCCTGGGCGTGGGGCATCAGCCGGACCTTGTGGCGAAGGCGACAACATGACCGTCCGGGTCGAGGCTGTAGGCCACGTCGTCCCCCCAGGACCGCCGGGCCAGTGCGGACAGTTCGGTCGCCCCGGCCGCCAGCGCCCTAGCGTGGCAGGAGGTCGCGTCGTCCGCCACCAGGTAGACCTCGGCCCGCGGGATGCCATGGGCGGCGGCTGGGTCGGGCAGGGATGGTCCGAGCAGCGACCTGATGCCAGCCTCGGGCATCAGACCGAGCACCACCTGGGTTCCCAGGGCGAACTCCGTCATGCCGGGCACGTCCAGGTTCGGCGGACGGTCCAGGACTGCCTGCCAGAAGGCTGTCGCCGCCGCCTGGTCTCGGACGTAGAGGATCAGATGCACTGGCCCAGTCACCTGAGCGACGATAGCCGCCTGCGGTGCGCGCTCGCCTGGCCGCGGCCTGGTCCAGGCCCCAAACCTCGTTCTTAATGAGCACTCGTCCTGTGAAGATCGCGCATGTGAGAAGGCCGGATGAGGCTTGCTGTTCTGCGCGCGGCGGGTTTCGCCGGACCGCGGATCACCGGGTCCGGCATGAGGCTGTTGCCCGGCCAGTGTGACGCGGCGGCCAGCAGCGGATACTGAACAGGTGCAGGACGCCGCTGAGCAGGAAGGCGCGGGAGCGACGCCGGTGAGCGCAGCCGAGGCGAAGATCAGGGAAGCGGTCCCGGGAGAGTACGAGGACATCGGTCGGCTGTCTCAGCGCGCCTATGCCGAATATGTGCGGCCGGGTGACCCGCTGTGGAGCGACTACTTCAGCATGCTCGCCGATGTGGCCGACCGGGCGGCGTTCGCCACCGTGCTGGTCGCGGTCGCTGGCGAGCGGATCGTCGGCACGGCCACCGTGGAACTGGAGCGGACGATCGATGGATCTGGGGATCTCGATCCAGGACAGGCCAACTTGCGGGTCCTGGCGGTGGATCCGGTGGCCCGCGGCTGCGGCGTGGGCCGGCGGCTGGTCGAGGCGTGCGTCCAGGTTGCGCACCGGGCTGGGAAGGACCTTGCCACGCTGCACACAACTGACCAGATGGCGGCTGCTCAGCGGATCTACCGGTTCCTCGGCTTTCAGCGCGACCCGTCCCACGACATCGAACTGAACCCTAGCCTCGTGCTGAGAGCGTTCCGGCTTCCGCTCAAGCCACCGAACTGACCAAGCCGCGGACGCTCCGCGCCCTGCAGCCACCGCAGCCGACCGCGCTTCTCCAGCGCGTCGTCTCTGCCGGGGCCATCGGCCGCCGACACGCGGGGCTGCCGGCATGATGCTAGCCCTTCCTGGTGCGAGGCGGTCAGCCCGCGGGGTCCCATAGCCCTCTGACGAATAACGTTGGTCGCATCTGCCGATTAACAAGATCGCCGTGCGCCATTAACTTGCCATTGACGTCGGCGAACCGTGGGTAATCAGAGTCATTCGTGGATATCCGAATGCGCAGCTCAGGGCCTCCCACTGGGCCGATACGACAGATTTCCAAGCTGATAGTGCGAGTTCGACTCTCGTCACCCGCTCCACAAGAATAGTCAGGTCACGGGAACTTTTAGGTTTGGTGTTCGCTTCTCTCAGCGCTTCCACCTATCCTGGAGGTAATGTCCGCTGAGGGCGGTGCACGTAATGGTGTACCTGGTTGCCGCTGATTTCGTGCTCGTTGCCCATCTACTGTTCATCGGGTTCGTAGTGGGCGGCTCGTTCCTGGCCTGGCGCTGGCCGCGGGTCATCTGGGTGCAACTGCCGGTGATGGTCTACGGCGCTCTGGTGGAGCTGGTCGGCTTTGCCTGCCCTCTTACCGCCCTGCAGAATTACCTGCTCCGCCGGGGCGGGCAGGCCGGGTACCGAGGCGGATTCATCTCGCACTACCTGATCCGGATCATCTACCCGCCCGGCCTGACCCAGGGCATGCAGATCGGGCTCGGGCTGTTCGTCGTGCTCGTCGCGGTGATCGGATACGGAGGCTACCTGCGCCGGCACGGATTAGCTGGCGCCTGGCGGCCGGTCAGTGCACAGCAGCCTGGCATCGCTCCATCCGGGAATGGTCCGGGGCGAACACCGTAATTTCGCCGCTCCCGGACGAGCGCTCCCGCCGACCAGATGGGCTGCCACCATCCCGCGCCATGCGGCCCGGACAGCGCTATCAGGGAACCCCCAGCTGGCTACCGTCAACCTGGCCTGGGCCATCATCGCGGGGGGTGGACAGGTGATGCGTAACGGCCCAGGCAGCTACTTCGGCCCTGCTGCGGGCATCTAGCTTGGACATCACGTGATGCAGGTGGACCTCGGCAGTTTTTTCGGAGATTCCCAGCACCTTGCCGATCTGCCGATTAGTCCGGCCAGAAGCAACGAGCGCTGCCACCTGCCGCTCTCGGGGGGTGAGCGGCACCTGGCGGGGGCGGTCTGGGTCACTAGGTGCGGCGCCCGACGCAACCGCCATCGCAAGATCGGTGGCCTGCCGGGCGGGCATGGTCCGGCCGGCCTGTATGAGCCGATCAGCGTCCTGAGGCCCCAGCGCTTGGACGAGTACCCCCTCCACTGCCGAGTTCCTGGCCTGCTCGGTGTCGGGCAGGCGGGCCGCCACCCGCTCGCGCAACGCCGCCGACGCACCGATCAGCCGGGCGGCGCTCTCATAATGCGCCCATTCACTGGCGACATGGGCGAGCGCATCCAGGCACTGGGCGATCCCCCTGGGATCGTTGACGTCGATATAGATCCGCAGAGCCTCCGCCAGCAGCGAGCTCGCTTCCTCCAGGTGGCCCGGCGTGGTCAGCGTCGTGCCAAGCCCCCACGCCGACCATGCCGCCGCCCATCGATAGTCCAGTTCACGGAAGTCCCGCAGGCTCGCCCGCAGCAGCTTCGCAGCTGTCCCCAGGTCACCCTGGTCCCGGGCGAGCAGCCCCAGGTCGTGCCGGGCCCAGGCCACGCCCTGCGGGCTGCCCTCCTCGCCGAATCGTGCCTCGGCTCGCCGGTGCCAGTCAGCGGACGCATCCCACTCACCCCCCGCACGGGCCACGTGCCCCAGGAAGGCGCACGCGATCGCCACACGGCGCATGTCACCACGCTCCTCGCTGTGCTCGAGCGCCCGGCGCATAAGGCCGTGGGCACGACCCATCTCTCCCGTCGCCCAGGCCAGAACTCCGGCCGCGATAAGCACGCCAGCCTCGTTTTCCGCCGCGGGGTTATCGCTCATCACCGCCGGGTCATGACCGTCCGCCGTCACAGGGAGAACGGCGTCCACGAGCGCCTGGCCATGATCGAGATCGCCATGGGCGTAGTGGTACCAGGCGAGCGCAGTGGCCAGCGAAGTCGCCCAGGCATCCCGCCCAGCGCCCCGACAGTAGTCCAGCGCGGCACGCAGGTCGGCATGGCAGCGGGCGACACGCAGCAGCCCGGTTTGCTCGTCCGGCAGGCCGACGGACCCCTCGAACTGCGCCGCCAGACCCGCGTAGTGCTCAGCGTGCCTGGCCCGCGTTTCCTCGTCCTCGGCGTGCGATGCCAGCTGTTCTGCCGCATACTCACACAGGCTCTCCAGCATCGAGAACTCAGCGGTCTGCTCGTCGCCAGGCAGCCGCCGGATCAGGCTTTTGTCGAGCAGCGACTCCACCATCGTGAGCGCGTCGTCCCCACTCACGGCACAAACGCTGCCCACGTCAGCCAGCGTCCAGGCGCCAGCGAACACTGACAGCCGGCGAAACAGCTCGCGCTCGCCGGAGTCGAGCAGGTCATAGCTCCAGGCGATGGCACTGCGCAGCGTCCGCTGCCGGGCTGGCACGTCGCGCGTGCTGGAGGCCAGAACCTCCATCCTGCCGCTAAGCCGAAACACGAGCTCCCCGGGAGTCAGGACCTTCAGCCTGGCCCCGGCCAGTTCGATCGCCAGCGGAAGGCCCTCAAGCCGGATGCACGCGCTGGCCAGCAGCAGCGCATTAGCAGGAGTGAGGCCGAAGCCGGGGCTGGTCCGGCGCGCGCGATCCAGCAGCAGCGCCACGGACGGATTCGTCGCCAGATAACTGAGGTCTGCGACGTCCGCCGACGTGGGCATGGCCAGGGGCGGAACCGGGAACTCCTGCTCAGCGGACAGCCGGAGCCGTTCCCGGCTGGTGGCGAGCACCCGCAGCCGCGGGCAGGCAGCGAGCACCCGGCCGACGTCCGGGACGGCGGCCAGAAGATGCTCGCAGTTGTCCAGGACCACGAGCCGTTCTTCGCGGCTCAGCACTGCAGCCAGTTGGCCAGCCAGATCCGTCCCGCCCCGTGGCTCGACGCCCACCGCCTGAGCCAATTCGACCATCACCAGCGACGGATCCCGGACCGGAGCCAGGTCGACAAACACGGGAGCGCATCCGGTGCGCTCGGCGTGAGCCGACGCGCATGCGACGGCGAGACGGGTCTTGCCAATGCCCGGCGGACCGGTGAGTGTGACCAGCCGGGCCTGCGAAGACGCCAGCATCCGGGACAAGGCCTCCAGCTCGTCGTCCCGGCCTACAAACAGGTCGCCAGGCGACGGCAGGCCGCCGTGCCATGCGCGCCCGGCGTCTCGCATCCGACTGGCCCGCCAATGTTCTCTATTCGTGCAGCCACGAGGCCTTAGGCGAGCATACGACGGGCCACCATGCCGCCGCCATCACTAGCCAAGCGAGGACAGGGCGGCCCGGCGCCATACGCCATGTAGGGGGATTCCCCGATACCGCGACGGGAGCCTGCGCCCCTACAACGGTTTCATGATGACAGCGCGCAACCGCACGGCCCGCAGCACGCTGCCGGGCTTTGCCGTCGCCGGCTCGTTCATCGAGAGTCTTGCCGTTCAGGACTTCGACCGGCTCGGCGGCGCGCTCGCCGCTGATGCCTGCCTGCGCGCCTTGCTGCCTTCGGGCTT
>JASHUE010000286.1:0-8917 GCA_030040195.1 Streptosporangiaceae bacterium
CGCGTACCGGACGCCGGCCTTGCGCAGGCTCTCGAACTCGTTGTAGCGGCCGACCGCTGCGAACGCGATCCGGTCGTACATCTCACTGAACTTGCGCAACGCCCGAGACGGGTTCGGCGCGACGAACAGGATCCCGGCCTCGCAATCGATCACGACGCCGCTGCGGATCTGCGCAATGCGCTTGCGCGCGTAATCCGCCTTGTCCTTCATCACCTGTTCAGGTGACACGTAGAACGGCATCGACACCGCTAGCGTTCCTTACTCGAGTAGGGCCGACTGGGAAGTGTTCGGCAAAACAGCAGCAGTCAGGACGAGATCTGCTGCATCTCCGCGGCCGGCCCATCGGGCAGCCGTAGCCGCTCGTTCACGACGGCCAGAGCGTACCTGGCGGCGTCCTCGTCCGAGAGCCGCTTGAAGCCATCCTCGGTCACGGTTGCGATCACGGGGAAGATCCGCCTGCTCACATCGGGCCCGCCGGTCGCCGAGTCGTCGTCGGCCGCGTCGTACAGGGCCTGCATGCAGGCGAGCACCGCGTCGTCGGTGGACATGCCGTCCCGGTAGAGCTTCTTCAGCGCGCCGCGGGCGAACAGCGACCCGGAGCCGACGCCGGTGAACCGCTGCTCTTCGTAGCGACCGCCGGTCACGTCGTAGCTGAAGACGCGGCCGCGCCTGGTCTCCTCGTCGTACCCGGCCAGCAAGGGCACAACGACAAGGCCCTGCATGGCACCGCCCAGGTTGCTTCGCACCAGCCCTCCCAGGCGGTTCGCCTTGCCTTCCAGCGACAGCGACCGTCCCTCAAGCTTCTCGTAATGCTCGAGCTCGACCTGGAAAAGCTTGACCAATTCGGCGCCGATGCCGGCTACGCCGGCGTAGCCGATGCAGGTGTACTCGTCGCTGCGGAAGACTTTCTCGACGTCACGTTGCGCGATCATATTGCCGGCCGTCGCACGCCGGTCGCCGGCCATCACGACCCCCTCCGCGCTGACCGCGGCGACGATCGTCGTGCCGTGCGGGATCTCGTGAGGACCGGTCCCGGCACCACCGGCGGCACTGCTCGCACCGCCCGGTAGCAACTCGGGCGCCGTCATCGTCAGGAAGTCAGCGAATGAAGAAGAGCCCGCGGCCAGGAATGCCGAAGCTTGCCACCGTGACTGGGGTTCTATGCCGCCCACCGCAAACGTCCTTCCGGCCTGGTACACCACCTGGACACGGCCAGACCCGTTACCGGCTGGCCGCGCTCGCCCAACCCACCTGCTATGACCCTAGCCCCGCGGCCCGCCCCGTGGCGCCGGGGAGCGCTGGCGTTCGCTCAGGGCTGTGTTTTCCCGCTCGCCTGCCGGGGCGCCCTTCGGCTGCCGTCTTCCCTCGTCGCACAACCCGCTCCTCAGTCCAGACGGCACCGGCGCCCCTCCGGCTCGCTCGGGGGTTCCCGCTCGCCTGCCGGGGCGCCCTGCTGGCTCGCTCGGAGTCCAGGCGCCGCCCTCCGGCTCGCCCGGGGTTGCCCGCTCGGGTTACTGGCCGCCCTTTTGCACATACGACCGGACGAACTCCTCGGCGTTCTCCTCGAGGACTTCGTCGATCTCGTCCAGGATCGCGTCCACGTCGTCTGTCAGCTTGTCCTGTCGCTCCCGGACCTCGTCGGTCTCTTGCGGCGAGGCCTCCTGCTCTTCCTCAGTGCGCCTTGGCGCCTGCCGCTGGCCACCGGTGTCCTTCGTCGCCATTCCCTGAACCTCCGTGCTCCGCGGGTCCGGCCCGCGATCTCAACGCTATCCTCGCCTGCCGATGCCGCTTCCAACCCTTGACCAGAGCATCGGTATCACGACGTGACAACTCGTGGCCAGAATAGACACAGCACTACGAGCTACGTCTAGGGCAACTCGCGTCATATTTCGCTTTTGAGCGCTGTTCGTGGCGCGGATCTCCGCACAGCACCCGCCCGGACGCCGGGGAACTCGCGCCACAGCGCAGCTTGCGCCTGGGCCCCGCCCGCTAGTCCTGACCCGTCAGCGCGGCCACGAGCTCGCCCGCGGTCTCGCACTTGTCCAGAAGGTCCCCTACATGGGCCCTGGTGCCACGTAGGGGCTCCAGCGTCGGGACCCGCTGCAGTGACTCACGGCCAGGGATATCGAAGATGACAGAGTCCCACGAAGCCGCGGCCACGGCATCGGGGTACTTGCGCAGGCACCGGCCGCGGAAGTACGCGCGGGTGTCGGTGGGCGGCTCGTCCATGGCGGCGATCACGTCGCGCTCGTCCACGAGCCTGGTCATCCGGCCACGCTCGGCCAGGCGGTTGTACAGGCCGCGGTCCAGGCGCACGTCCGAGTACTGGAGGTCGACAAGCTGCAGTCTCGGGTGCCCCCAGTCCAGGGCGTCCCGGCTGCGATAGCCCTCCAGGAGCTCCAGCTTGGCCACCCAGTCCAGTTCGCGCGCGGTGAGCATCGGGTCCTCGGACAGGCGGCCGAGGACGCTCTCCCAGCGAGCCAGGACGTCGCTGGTGATGTCATCGACATCGGTGCCGTACTTGTCCTCGCTGAACTTCCTGGCCAGCTCGAGGTACTCAAGCTGAAGCTGCACGGCCGTCATCTTGCGGCCGTCCCGCAGCGTCACCAGGTGCCGCAGCGACGGATCGTGCGAGACAGCCCGCAGCTCGGCCACTGGCGATTCGATGGACAGGTCAGAGGCCAGGAACCGCTCCTCGACCATGGCCAGTACCAGCGTGGTGGTGCCGAGCTTGAGGTACGTGGATACCTCGCTCATGTTCGCGTCGCCCAGGATCACGTGCAGGCGGCGGTATTTGTCGGGGTCGGCGTGCGGCTCGTCGCGCGTGTTGATGATGGGCCGCTTGAGCGTTGTCTCAAGTCCGACCTCGACCTCGAAGAAGTCGGCCCGCTGACTGATCTGGAAGCCCTCCTCGCGACCGTCGGCGCCGCGGCCGACCCGGCCGGCGCCGCAGACTACCTGCCTCGATACAAGGAACGGCGTCACGTATCGGACGATGTCGGCGAACGGCGTCGACCGGTTCATCAGGTAGTTCTCGTGGCAGCCGTACGAGGCGCCCTTGTTGTCGGTGTTGTGCTTGTATAGCTGGATTGCCGGGCCACCGGGCATAGCGGCGGCGCGGGCCGCCGCTTCGGCCATGACCCGCTCGCCAGCCTTGTCCCAGATGACCGCATCCAGCGGGTTTGTGCACTCGGGCGCGGAGTACTCCGGGTGGGCATGGTCCACGTACAGCCGGGCGCCGTTGGTCAGGATGACGTTGGCGAGGCCCAGGTCCTCATCGGTGAGCTGGGACGCATCCGCCGCCTCTGCGGCCAGGTCGAAGCCCCTGGCGTCGCGCAGCGGGTTTTCTTCCTCAAAGTCCCACCGCGCCCGCCTGGCCCTGGCCGCCGTCGCGGCCTGGTAGGCGTTGACCACCTGGGACGAACTCACCATTGAGTTCGCACCAGGCTGACCGGGCACGGAAATGCCGTACTCGGTTTCTATGCCCATGACCCGGCGCGCGCTCATGACAAAGAGCCTAATGCCGAGCGCTGCCGTACGGCGCCGCGGGCACGCCCGCGAGCCGTACGGGCGCAGTGCTTATCCGGGGGACGACCCCCGGCCCCCGCGGACAACCCGGGTACGGGTGCCTGCCCGCCGGCTACAGGTACTGGCCCGTGTTGGTGACGGTGTCGATCGCCCGGCCGGCCTCGGTGCCGCTCTTGCCGGAGATGAGCGTGCGGATGTAGACGATCCGCTCGCCCTTCTTGCCGGAGATGCGGGCCCAGTCGTCGGGGTTGGTGGTGTTGGGCAGGTCCTCGTTCTCCTTGAACTCATCCACGCACGCGTTGAGCAGGTGCGAGACCCGCAGCCCCTTCTGACCGGTCTCCAGGAACTCCTTGATGGCCATCTTCTTCGCTCGGTCCACGATGTTCTGGATCATCGCGCCGGAGTTGAAATCGCGGAAGTACAGCACTTCCTTGTCGCCGTTGGCGTAGGTGACCTCCAGGAACCGGTTGTCCTCGGTCTCGGCGTACATCCGCTCAACGACGCGCTGGATCATCTCCGCCACCGTGGCGTCGGAGTGGCCGCCGTGCTCGGCCAGGTCATCAGGGTGCAGCGGCAGGCCGGTGAGCACGTACTTGGAGAAGATGTCGCGTGCCGCCTCCGCGTCCGGGCGCTCGATCTTGATTTTCACGTCCAGCCGGCCGGGCCGCAGGATCGCCGGGTCGATCATGTCCTCGCGGTTCGACGCACCGATGACGATGACGTTCTCGAGGCCCTCGACGCCATCGATCTCCGACAGCAACTGCGGCACGATCGTGTTTTCCACATCGCTGGACACCCCAGAACCGCGGGTTCGGAAGATCGAGTCCATCTCGTCGAAGAACACGATCACCGGCATTCCCTCGCTGGCCTTCTCCCGAGCGCGCTGGAAGACCAGCCGGATGTGACGTTCGGTCTCGCCGACGTACTTGTTCAGCAGCTCCGGTCCCTTGATGTTGAGGAAGAAGCTCCGGCGCTCCTTGCCCGGCACTGACCCGGGCCCCGCCTCGTTCCCCTCCGGGGCATCTTCAGCAGATCGCTCGGCTACCTGCTTCGCCAGCGAGTTCGCGACCGCCTTCGCGATCAGCGTCTTGCCGCAGCCGGGCGGGCCGTAAAGGAGCACGCCCTTGGGCGGGCGCAGCTGATGCTCCTTGAACAGGTCAGCGTGCAGGTACGGCAGCTCGATGGCGTCCCTGATCTGCTCGATCTGCGGGCCGAGGCCGCCGATCTCGGAGTAAGAGATGTCAGGGACTTCTTCCAGGATGAGCTCTTCGACCTCGGCCTTGGGGATGCGCTCATACACGTAGCCCGAGCGCGGCTCGAGCAGCAGGGAGTCACCTGGACGCAGCGTCTGGTCGCGCAACGGCTCGGCCAGCCGCGCGACCCGCTCCTCGTCAGCGTGGGAGATCACCAGGGCGCGGTCGCCGCCGTCCAGGATCTCCTTGAGCATGACGACCTCGCCGACGGTCTCATAGCCCTGGGCGATGACCACGTTCAGCGCCTCGTTGAGCACGACCTCCTGGCCGGGCCGCAGTTCCTGCAGTTCCACGCCGGGGCTCACGCTGACGCGCATCTTGCGGCCGCCAGTGAACACATCCGCCGTGCCGTCCTCGGCCGCTTGCAGGAACACGCCGAAGCCGCTCGGCGGCTGAGCTAGCCGGTCGACTTCCTCCTTGAGGGCGATGATCTGGTCGCGCGCCTCCCTGAGGGTCGTTGCCAGCCGCTCATTCTGGCCGGTCACGGCGGCGATGTTCGCTTCGGCCTCGCGAAGCCGCTGCTCAATCAGGTGCGTCTGGCGCGGCGAGTCAGCCAGCCGGCCGCGCAGGGCCGCGACCTCCTCCTCGAGGAAGGAGATCTGCGTGGTCAGGACCTTGACCTCGTCATCGTGGCGTCCGGAGTGGACGCTGTCATCACGAGAGGCCATGCCCCTCACCCCCTCCCGAGAGCTGAGTTACTTAGACCCTACCTATCCAAGGTCGTTCCGTAACCTGGCGGCGGGTCCCGCCTGGAGCATTCTGCGTTACGATCTGGAAAACTGGCTAGCCCGTTACGCATCCTCCGGGGCGGAGCCGGCCTGATCCGACCCTAGCCTCGCTTCAGCTTCGGCCGCTTCCGCGCCCTTCGACGGCCTGCGACGGCGTGGCGGGGCGCTCACGCCGTCGGCCAGCCTCCGGGCGGTGATCAGGAACCCGGTATGCCCGACCATCCGGTGCTCGGGCCGTACCGCCAGCCCGTCCACGTGCCAACCCCGCTGCAGGGTCTCCCAGGCGGTCGGCTCGGCGAAGTTTCCGTGCTCGCGCAGCGTGGTGACGGTCCTCGCCAGCTGGGTCGTGGTCGCCACGTAACAGCAGATGAGCCCGCCGGGAACCAGTACGGCCGCAGCCGTCCGGACATGTTCCCAGGGCGCGAGCAAGTCAAGCACGACGCGATCGGCATCGTGCAATCCGGCGGGATCGAGATCGCCGACGACAAGCCGCCAGGCCGGATGCGGGCCGCCGAAGTATCGCTCCACGTTGGCGGAGGCGATCTCGGCGAAGTCCGGCCGGCGTTCAAACGACGTCAGCTGACCGCCTTCGCCCACCGCCCGCAGGAGCCAGCAGGACAGCGCGCCCGAGCCGGCGCCCGCCTCCACGACGTGCGCGCCGGGGAAGATGTCGGCGAGCCCGATTATCTGGGTCGCGTCCTTCGGGTAGATGACCGCCGCACCGCGCGGCATCGACACTGCGAAGTCGGCCAGCAGCGGCCTCAGTGCTACATAGGCGGTGCCGCCCGCGGACAGCACAACGCTGCCCTCGGGCTGGCCGATGAGGTCATCGTGCGCCACCGACCCGCGGTGGGTGTGAAACGACTTCCCCGCGGTCAGCACGAGCCGGTGCTGGCGGCCCTTCGGGTCTGTCAGCTGCACCTGGTCGCCGGGCGCGAACGGGCCACGAGGGTGATGGATCACGGGTGCCAGGCTAGCGGCGCCCGCGCTATGCGCGGCCGAAAGCCAGGTCTAGGTCGGAGGTGGCGAGCACGCCGTACACCTGACCTGAAGGCTCCACTAGCAGATACTCCGACGCGGGTGACTTGCGCACGGCCTCGATCAGGTCAATGCCGGACAGGTCAGCCGACAAGATCATGCCAGGATCGAGCGTGCGCGCCAGCGAGCCGGCGTCGATCCACGGTCTGCGCTGCTCCGGCGTCGCAATGACGGCGCCCTCATTCACGATCGCGATCGGCTTCGCGTCGTGGTCCACGACGACCAGTGCCCGCGCCTGCGCGAGGTCTGCGCGCCTGATCGCTTCGGCTAGCGGCAGCGTCGAGGGGATCGGGATCGCACGCCGCGCCAGCGTCCTGGCCTGCAAGGCCGGGAGCTTCTCCCTGATTCTGGCGGCTCGCAGCGCCTGCCCGGCGCTCATCCACATGAAGACAGCGATGACAACGAGCCAGAGCCCGTAGCCACTCGACACGCTCAGACTGCCCGACGTCGGCGACGCAAGTGGCACCGCGACGAGAAGGATGGCGAGTATTCGGCCGGCCCACGCCGCCATCACGGTCGCCTGGCCGGGCTGGCCGGTGACCTTCCAGATCCCCGCGCGCAGGACCCGGCCGCCGTCGAGCGGCAGCCCGGGCAGCATGTTGAACACGGCCACGACCAGGTTCACGAGAACGAGCCGGTCCAGCACGACTCTCGGGATGCCCTGCGGGTGAAGCAACTCGATCAGCCCGTACCCGATGCCCGCCAGCGCCAGTGACATCACCGGGCCGGCCGCGGAGACCAGGAACTCCTGCCCGGGAGTCGGTGGCTCCTTCTCGATCTCGGAGAAGCCGCCGAGCGGGTATAGCAGGATCCGGCGCACCGGCAGCCGGAGCGCGCGAGCGACGAGGCTGTGGCTGAGTTCGTGGATCAGCACGCACGCATACAGCAGAACTACGACGGTGGCGGCGACAACATACCGCGCGACCGTGCCGTTGACACTGCCCGGCAGCGTTCCCGGCTCCGAATAGAGCACGACCAGGACGGCGGCGACCACGAACCAGTAGGGCGAGACGTAGACAGGAATGCCGAATGGCCGGCCCACCATGATGCCCATCCGGAAGCCAGAGGGCCGTCCGGCCCGCTGATCCTGCCCGGGCTGGCCGGTCGGCTGCGGCCCGCTATCCTGAATGGGTCCTGTCACGTCTCGATGCTACGCGGTAGGAGGCGTCTGGAGCGCATGGCTGCCGTGCCGATCGTGATGTGCCGGCTAGCCGTGTCATCGGCAGTGGACTGTCAGGGCTCTGCCTTAGTGTGCGGAACATGAGCGAGACGATCAGCGAGGCAGCCGTGACGGCCGAGCGGGTGGCCGACGATCCCGCCGCCCGGGATCAGCCACGCGGGCCCAGCCTTTCGCCCTCGCGCGCGAGCGACTTCATGGCGTGCCCGCTGCTCTACCGGTTCCGGGTGCTGGACAAGCTCCCCGAGCCGCCGAGTCCGGTGGCCGCTCGAGGCACGCTGGTGCACGCAGTACTCGAACGACTGTTCGATGAGCCGCAGGGCTGCCGCACTCCCCAGGCCGCCAGGGACCTTGTTCCCGGCCAGTGGGAACGACTGCTGGCAGAAGAGCCCGAACTCGCGGGCATGTTCGCGGAGGACTCCCAGCGCGATGCTTGGTTCGACGAAGCCCGCGAGATGCTGGATCGCTACTTCACCCTCGAGGACCCGAACCGGCTGGAGCCGACCCACAGGGAAATGTCGGTCGAGGCGGTGCTGGAGTCCGGGCTCATGCTGCGGGGCTACATCGACCGCCTCGATGTGGCCAGAACCGGCGAGCTGCGGATTGTGGACTACAAGACGGGGACGGCACCGCGCGAGGAGTACGAGGCCAGGGCGCTGTTCCAGATGAAGTTCTACGCCCTGGCGCTGTGGCGGGCCCGTGGCATCGTCCCCAAGATGCTGCAGCTCATTTACCTGGGTAATGGGGAGCTTGTCCGGTATGTGCCTGATGAAGCCGATCTGGTGGCGACCGAGCGGAAGGTCAATGCCCTCTGGCGGGCCATAGACCGGGCGCGCACGACCGGCGACTGGCGACCCCACCCGAGCCGGCTGTGCGAGTGGTGCTCCCACCAGGCCCTGTGCCCCGCGTTCGGCGGCAGTCCGCCGCCGCTGCCACCGGCAGAGCACGTCGGCGAGCCCGCCGGTGCCCAGAGCGCCTCCGTCCCGGCTGCGGCGCCGCCGGTACCGGTCCAGCCGCCCGTCCTTGCCGAGGAGCCGACGGTTCTCGCGTGAGTCGGCGCGGGGATGCCCTTACGCCGCGGTGTTCTCGGGGAAGTGACAGGCGACTTGGTGGCCGGATTCCAGCTCCCGCAGCGGAGGTTCCTCGGTCCGGCAGATCTCCTGCGCCTTCCAGCAGCGCGTGTTGAACCGGCA
>JASHUE010000287.1:0-3234 GCA_030040195.1 Streptosporangiaceae bacterium
GCAACGATGTGCTCGAGCACATCGCTGGGCACCCTCGCCCCGACCCGCAGCGGAGGCAGTCCCAGGTCCGCGAACGAGGAATCCTGCTGAGCGTCGGCCAGCGCCAGCTCCAGCTGGGCCCGGCGGGAGGGCGGCTGGTTGCGCATAAGCTCGGCGGTCGGCACCGACAGGGCCGCCGCCAGAGCCTCGATCAAGGACAACTTTGGTTCACGGCGGCCGTTCTCCAGCAGGGACAGGACCGACGGAGCCCGCCCGACCCTGGTGCCAAGCTCGGCCAGCGTCAACCCACGGGCGCGCCGGACGTGCCGGAGTCGCTGGCCGAACATACTGAGATCGAAGGCGTGTTCAGGCAAGGATGAGGTTTCTTCATCAGTGAAGACGCGCACTTCTTCAGATTACCAGAACTACATCCGAAGTTCGGGAACGGGGAGCTCGCTCGGCGTGCCCGGAGTCAGGGAGTGCCGGGCGCCGTGACACTGGCCTGTATCGTGACCGTGCCGGCGTGGCGGAATGTCAGGGTCAGCGGCACAGTCAGCAGATCTTCGAACGGTGACGGGTCGCGGAGGACGATATCGTCCCCGAACGGCGTCAGGTTCAGCGTGCCGTGCGGCGGGATCTCAAGGGCGCTCACCGTGATCCAGCGCCCGGACGGCCCAGCGCGCTCGGTCAGGAGTGCGCGGCGGGCGATCGAGCTGCGGACGGCGACGAGCTCATCTGCGGTTCCGCTGAGGTTGCGGATGGTGACGAAGGTGGTTGCGGTGCCGATCCTCGCGGCTGCCTGCTGGGTGTAGGCGCGCATCGGGACTGCCGCGAGACTGATCTGGAGCCGGATCCGAGTGAGGGTACCGGCGCCGCCGGTGCTGACCCAGGCCGAAAGGAGCACGATCAGGATGACCGCGCACATCAACGGGCCTGCCGCGGCGCGGACCACCTCGCTGAGCCGCCCCCGCTCGGCCACGGCCGGCACCTGGCCGGTTCCCGCGGGCGCGGCGGTCACTGGTCGCCCCCGGCCAGCGCAGCCGCCCGGTCAGCCTTCGGGATGGCGCCCACCGAGGTTGCCGCGCCCGCCTGCCCCCGCGACGCGGTGGGCTGGAAGCGCAGCAGCCGGAGGCTATTGCCGACCACGATCAGCGAACTGGCGGACATGGCGACCCCGGCAAACAGCGGATTGAGGTAGCCGAGCGCAGCGAGCGGGATGGCGATCACGTTGTAGCCGGAAGCCCAGGCCAGGTTGGCCCTGATGACCCGGACGGTAGCCCGTGCGAGCTGAATGGCTGTGGCCAGGCCCGACGGATCGCCACTGGCCAGGGTGAGATCGGCGGCTCCGATAGCGGCGTCGGCGGCGGTGCCGATTGCCACTCCGAGATCGGCATGTGACAGCGCCGCGGCGTCGTTCACGCCGTCACCCGCGAAGGCGACCCGCACGCCGTCTGCGCGAAGCTGCCGCAGAACGGCAACTTTTCCTTCGGGTGGCACGCCCGCGTACACGTCGTCGGCTGCTATCCCCAGCTGCCCAGCGGCCTGTGCCGCCGCGCGGTCGTTATCCCCGGTCAGCAGCGCCGGCCGCAGGCCGAGGTCGCGCAGGTCCGCGACAGCCTGGGCGGCAAGCGGTTTGAGCCCGTCGGCCAGCACCACGGCGGCCCGCGCCTGTCCGTCCCAGGCGACCAGGACGGCGGTCCGGCCGGCGCCCTCTGCCGCGCTCACGCCCTCGCGCAAGCCCTCAGGGATCGCGACTGATCGGTCCGTCAGCAGCCGGAGGCTGCCGACGGTGATCACCCGGTCGCCGATTGTGCCTTGAACGCCGGCTCCGGGCAGTGCAGCAAAGCACGTCACCATGGGCAGCGTGCCGAGACGAGCAGCAGCTTCCTTCGCGACTGCCTGGCCGATGGGATGCTCAGAAGCATCTTCCACGGCTCCGGCTAGCAAGAGCGCCTCGGCGTCCGACGTACCCGGCGTCGTGATGATGTCGTGCACGCTCATCCTGCCGGTAGTCAGCGTGCCGGTCTTGTCCATGACAACAACGCGGATGTGACCGGCGGTTTCCAGCGCCTGCGCGTTCTTCACCAGGATTCCCAGCTCCGCCCCGCGACCACTGGCAGCCAGCATCGCAGCAGGTGTAGCCAATCCGAGCGCACACGGACACGCCACGATCAGTACCGCCGAGGCCGCACTCCAGGCAGCGGCGCCGGGCAGGCCGGCCCCGAGCCAAAATCCCAGCGTGGCTACCGCCAGGGCGATGACGCACGGCACAAACACGGCGGCGATCCGGTCGGCCAGTCGCTGCGCGCTCGACTTGGTCCCCTGAGCCTGACTCACCAGCTTGCTGATCTGGGCGAGCAGCGTGTCAGAACCGACCCTCGTGGCCTGCACTACCAGCCGCCCGCTCATGTTGACCGTTGCACCAGTCACCGTCTCGCCCGGACCCACCTCCGCCGGGATCGACTCTCCGGTCACAAGCGAGGCATCGACGGCCGAAGTGCCCTGTGTCACTATCCCGTCCGTGGCGACCTTCTCGCCCGGGCGGACCACGAACAAGTCACCGACGGCAAGCTCATCCACGGGCACGCGTTGCTCGGCACCGTTGCGCAGTACCGCCACCGTCTTCGCACCGAGCGCCGCCAGCGATGCCAGCGCCGAAGCCGAGCGGTGCCTGGCGCGCGCCTCGAGGTATCTCCCGGCCAGCACGGCAGTCGTGACGCCAGCCGCGGCCTCGAAATACAGGGTGCGAGAGCTGGCGGCCGCGAAGGTGAAGGCAAACGACATTTTCATGCCCGTCATGCCCGCGCCTCCGACCAGCAGCGCGTACACCGACCAGCCGAACGAGGTCGCCACGCCGATGCTGACCAGCGTGTCCATCGTCGCGGCCCCATGGGTGAGGCCCGCCCACGCGGCGCGGTGCACCGGCCAGGCGCCCCACGTCGCGACCGGTGTGGCGAGCGCCAGGCTCACCCACTGCCAGCCGGCAAATTGCGCCGCGGGCGTCATCGCCAGCACGATGACCGCAGTTGCCAGCGGAATGCAGACCGCCAGGCGCCGACCCAGCGCCCTCGTCGCCTGGTCTGAATGTGCCGTGTAATCCGCAGTCGAAGTCGCCGGCAGCGCTGCGGTGTAACCCGCCGACTGCACCGCGCTGATCAGCTCACTGGCATCACGGCCCCCGAGGTCAGTGACGTACGCTCTGCCGGTCGCGTAGTTAACGGTGGCGGCCACTCCGTCCAGCCCGTTCAGCCTCCG
>JASHUE010000288.1:0-3010 GCA_030040195.1 Streptosporangiaceae bacterium
GACGGCGCTGGCGGGCGCCGTCCTCGTGCTCACGGTGGCGCCCGTACCGGCGCACCCGCAGCTGCCCGGCACGCTGCCCGCGAGCGCGGAACCGCCGCCCGCCTACGCCTCCGCGCTCGGCGGCAGCGCGGCCGTCTACATCGATACCTACCGGGTCAGCGCCGAGCTCCCGGTCTTCGTGGGACCGGCCACCTACCAGGGTGAGCAGCTGGTGATGTGGTGGCCGATCTCGCAGGGCGGCTTTCCCTACCGGGAGTACGCCGGGATGTACCACGGGCTGTTCAACTCGCTGAAGAGCGATCCAGGCGACCTGACCGCCGCCGACCTCAACATGCTCGAACAGCGCCAGCCGGCCGAGATGCTGCTGTTCGCCAGGTCGGCCGCATCTTTCCCGGCGGCGCTGCGAGAGTTGCATGCCTTCAGGCCGGACCTGATGCGGACGGCCACGCTGCGGTCGGGGTCCGCCATCCTGCACGTCTGGCTCGTCCGGCTCGGCCGCTACTTTCACTGAAGCCGGCCTGACCCGGGCAGCCGGCGACAGCCCGACCCTGTAGCCGTGGCGAGCCACGGTCACACCTCGTTCCCGATGGCATGAACATGACCCTGACGTTAGGGTTAAATTCCGTCTCCCGAGGTCTCGATACAAGGCGGGTGTGCATGGCGGTCGACGAACAGAGCATGGCGGTGGTCCCCGCGTCGGAAGGCAAGGGCAAGCACTACAAATGGATCGCGCTGTCGAACACGACGCTCGGCATCCTGATGGTCACGATCAACCAGTCCATCCTGCTGATATCGCTGCCCGCGCTCTTCCGCGGTATCGACCTGAACCCGCTAGTGCCGTCGAACACCTCGTACTTCCTCTGGGTGTTCATGGGATTCCTGCTGGTCACGGCCGTGCTCGTCGTCAGCCTCGGACGCGTGGGCGACATCTACGGCCGGGTCAGGATGTACAACCTCGGCTTCGCCGTCTTTACGCTGTTCTCGATCCTGCTGTCGGTGACGTTCATGACCGGTGTCCCCGGCGCGCTGTGGATCATCGTCATGCGGGTATTCCAGGGCCTGGGCGGGGCGCTGCTGTTCGCGAACTCAACGGCGATCCTGACCGACGCGTTCCCCGTGAACGAGCGCGGCAAGGCCATGGGCATCAACGGAGTCGCGGCCGTCAGTGGCTCGTTCCTCGGCCTGATGCTCGGCGGTGTGCTCGCACCGATCGAGTGGCGACTGGTGTTTCTCGTGTCGGTACCGTTCGGCCTGTTCGGCACCGTCTGGGCCTACCTCAAGCTGAGGGACAACGGCGTGCGCGTCCCCGCGAAGATCGACTGGATCGGCAACACCCTGTTCGCCGTCGGCCTGATCTCCATGCTGACCGGGATCGTCTACTCGCTGCTGCCTTACGGCGGCCACCCGGACGGCTGGACGAACCCGTACGTGCTCGCCGCGATCTTCGGCGGCATTGCCGTACTCGTGCTTTTCACCTGGGTCGAGACCAAGGTGGCCGCGCCGATGTTCCGGCTGAGCCTGTTCAAGATCCGCGCGTTCACGGCGGGTAACATCGCCGGCCTGCTCGGCGCACTCGGCCGGGGCGGCATCCAGTTCATGCTGATCATCTGGCTGCAGGGCATCTGGCTGCCACAGCACGGCAAGAGCTTCAGCGAGACCCCGCTGTGGGCGGGCATCTCGATGATCCCGCTGACGGTGGGCTTCCTGATCGTCGGACCGCTTGCCGGGTGGATGTCGGATCGGTTCGGCGCCCGGTTGTTCGCCACCACGGGCCTCAGCGTGTCGGCTGCCAGCTTCCTGCTGCTGGAACTGCTGCCGATCGACTTCAGCTATCTCTGGTTCGCGCTGTTGATCTTCCTGTTCGCCGTGGGCATGGGCCTGTTCTTCTCGCCGAACCAGGCCAGCGTGATGAACAGCCTGCCGCCCGAGCAGCGCGGCGCCGGTGCGGGCATGCTCAACACCTTCCAGAACTCGGCCACCGTGCTGTCGATGGGCCTGTTCTTCACGATCGTGACACTGGGGCTGGCCTCGCGCCTGCCGTCGGCGCTGTACAGCGGGCTGGTGAAGTCCGGAGTGGCGCCGGGACCGGCGCACATCGTGGCGAGCGAGCCTCCGATCGGCAGCCTGTTCTCCGCGTTCCTTGGCTACAACCCGGTCAAGGAGTTGCTCGGCCCGACCGGGGCGTTCGCACACATGTCAGCGCGCCAGGTCGCCTACATCACCGGCCGGTCCTTCTTCCCGCACCTCATTGAGGAGCCGTTCGCGGGCGGCCTGCACCTGGCCTTCACGTTCGCGGCGGGGGCGACCGTTATCGCGATCATCGCCTCGGCGCTTCGCGGGCGGCGCTATGTTCACGGAGCGGTCGAGGCCGAGGCCCCAGCCGACGCACTGACCGGCGAGATGGTTTCCCTGCCGGTGGACGCTGAGCTGGCCGGCGAGGACTGAGGGCTCGGTGAAAGCAGGCACTGGATGAACGCTAGCTCAGGCGCCGAGGCCCGGCCCGTCGCCGATGATGAACGGCTGTTCGGCATCGGAGCCGCCGCCGAGCTGGCCGGTGTTTCGCAGCGAGCGCTGCGCTACTACCAGCAACTCGGCCTCATCACGCCGCACGGCTGCACGCCGGGCGGACTGCGCCGGTACTGCCAGGAAGACCTGGCCAGGGTGGCGAGGATCCGGACGCTTCAGACGCTGCTCGGCCTCAACCTGGACGAGATCGCGCTGGTGCTACGTAGCGAGGACCGGATGGCCGAGATCAGGCTGGCCTATCACGCCGAGGGGACCACCTGCGCCGAACGCGCGGACCTGGTACGTGAGAGCCTGGAGTTGCAGCAGGAACTGCGTGCCACAGTCGAGGCCAAGCGGCTGGGAATCGAGGGTTTCCTGACCGATCTGGATGCCCGGATCGACAAGACGCGAGGCCTCCTCGAGCAGATGACAGCTCCTGCCGCTGCCGACCCGGGGCCGGTCAGCCGGCCGCGACTCCGGGGCCGCTGAAACCGGTTCGACCAGC
>JASHUE010000289.1:0-9105 GCA_030040195.1 Streptosporangiaceae bacterium
GTGTTTGACAATCAGATCATCGCGCAGGCGGTGGCGGCGGGGGCGCGGATCGGGGAGGTGTCGTGCCCGACCCGGTATCAGGAGGATGCGTCCTCGATTAACCTGCCCCGGTCGGTGAAGTACGGGCTGGGGGTGCTGGCGACCTCGGCGCAGTACCGGCTGCACAAGCTCGGCTGGCGGCACTACCCCTACCTGGAATTCGACCCGCCCGCCCGGATGGGACCGCCAGCGGTCGCTTCGGCCGAGGCCACGCCGGCCAGCGAAGAGGCCGGCAAGTCGGCGCAGGCCGCCCGGTAGCCCGCCGCGCCCATCGCGGCCTGCACCGGGCCTGCGCGGTTCACCAGCGATAGCTACTCAGGCGCACCGGCGGGCTCGGCGGACCCCGGCAGCAGCAGGACGGGTACCAGGGCCAGCGCCGTGAAGCCCACGCACCACCAGAACGTGCGGTCGTATGCTGCGGCGAGCCCGGCGGTACGGTCCTGGCTGGCCAGGATCACCGCAAGCACGGCGGCGCCGAACGCGCCGCCGACCTGCTGCATGATCCTGGTGGCGCTGCTGGCGTGCGGGATCTCGGCCCGGTTCAGCCCTTGGAAGGCGCCCGCCATCACCGCGATCGTCGCGGCCCCGAGGCCCGCGCCGCGGACAAAGAGCGCGGCGACGAGGATCGCCACGCTCGGGTGCGGCCCGGCCAGCGCGAACGGGATCGTCCCGACCGCGGCGAGCACGACGCCCGCCAGGGTCACCGGACGGGGCCCGATCCTGTCGGTCAGCTTGCCGACCAGCGTCCGCGGCAGGATGCTGCCGACACCCTGAGGGATCATCATCAGCCCGGCCGCGAGCGGGGAGTACCCGCGGGCCTCCTGGAAGTACAGCGGCAGTAGCAGCATCCCCCCGTAGATGGACAGTCCGGCCAGGAATAGCAGCCACGATGCCCCGCTGAAACTACGGGAGCGGAACAGCCGCAGGTCAACCAGCGGTTCGCTCCGGTCGTGCAGCGCGTGCGCGACGAACCCGGCCAGCAGGACGGCGCCTGCGGCTACCGGCGCCCAGACGGCAGGGTGCCCCACGCTGTGCTGGCTGGCCAGCTGGGCAAGCCCGTAGAGCAGCCCGGCCAGCGCCGGGCACAGCAGCAGCAGGCCAGTGACGTCCAGCCGGGGCCTGGCCGCGCCGGAGCGCGGAACGCCGATGCCCGCCAGGCCGCGCCAGGCGACGGCGAGGGCGATCAGGCAGATGGGCACGTTGACGTAGAAGATCCACCGCCAGCTCGCGTTGCTGATGATCAGGCCGCTGACGACGGGCCCGAGGATCGGCACGACCGCGACGGGCAGGCTGATCGTGGCCATGAGCTTGCCCAGGTTCCGCCCGCCCGCGGCCTGGGCGATCAGGGTGGTGAGCAGCGGGAACAACAGCCCGCCGCCGATGCCCTGCAGCACCCGGAACGCGATCAGGCTGCCGACGCTCCACGAGGCGCCGGAGGCGACCGAGCCGGCAAGGAACAGCGACAGGGCGAACGTCCAGCTTGCTCGCCCGCCGAACCTGGCCAGGCCCCAGCCGCTCAGCGGTATCACCATGCCGAATGACAGCAGGTAGCCGGTGATGACCCACTGGATCGAGGTCACGCTCGTGTGCAGGTCGACGCCGATGGTGTGGATCGCGACGTTGACGATGGACGTGTCGAGCAGGGCCGGAATCGCCCCGCCGAGCAGGATGACGATGAGCCTGACCAGGGCCGGGTCCATCTTCTCCCGCGCCGGGGCCTGCGCGTGCCCGGTGGCGGGCTGTACTGAAGTCATCGGGTCGCTGCCCCCATCTCGTGGCTGTCCTGGCCATGGTCGCGACGGTCGCTGACAGGGCGCGGACAGGGAGCTGACAGACGGACGTCAGCGCGCTGATTAATACACTACACCGTGCAGTATAATTTGGTAAACTGGCAGGTGCAGTTAAATACGGCGGAGGTGAGGGCATGCCAGCTCCGGTCCGCGGACAGCGGCCGCCTCGGCCTCGCACCCGTGATCGGGCCAATCCGGCCGGTCAGGGCGGCGAGGCGGATTTGCGCTTGGACCGGGAGCAAGAGAGCCGGCCAGCCGATCCATCAGAGCCGGTTGAGCTGGCTTCTCGAGCCAGGCGGAGCCGGTCCGCCATCCGGCCCTCAGGACCTGGACCGATCCGCTCACAGCGCACCGGGCCCGGCCGGCCGCCGGGCGGCTCGGAGCTGAAAAAGGCCGCGATCGTGCAGGCCGCCCGTGACCTCTTCGTGCGGGACGGGTTCGAGCGGACGAGCGTCGACGCCATCGCTGACCACGCGGGCGTGTCCAAGCGCACCATCTATAACCACTACGAGGACAAGCGAACGCTGTTCCTCGCCGTGATTCACGAGACGTACGGGGCGATGATCGAGGCGGTCTACGCGGTCATCGACCAGCACCTGACCGACGTCGCCGATCCGGTGGAGAGCCTGACCGGATTCGCGGTCGAGGCCGCCATGCTCGCATTCCGCTCGCCCGGCCGGTCCGCGATGATCAGGCTGATGGTGGCCGAAGCCTCGCACTTCCCCGAGTTGCAGCGTGAGCGGATGCGGCCGTTCACCGTCACCGACCGGCTGGCTCAGCGGCTGGCCGCGATGGGAGAGCGCGGGCTGCTCGACATCTCAGATCCGCACGAGGCCGCCGATCACCTGTTCGCCCTCACATTCGGCCAGCTCAACAACCGGTCGCTGTTCGGGACGCGCTCGCTCCCGGACAGCGAGATCCGGCGCATGGCCGAGGGCGGCATCAAGGCGTTCGTCCGCGCCTACCGCCCCGGCTGGAACGCCGGAGTCAGCTAGCGGGAGCGGCCCTGGCCACCGCGGTCGTGGTCTCGGCCGTCTGCGCGGGGGCGGCGTGGGCAGCGACGGTCGGCTTCGGCAGCACCGGCATCGACAGCGCCGATGGGTGCTCGGCGTTGTGCAGTACGTGCAAGGTGGTCGGCACGAGAGTCGCGCTCGTGGCTGGAGGCTCGCCCGTGCCCAGGTTGCGCGCGAAGCGCGGATGGGCACCACCGGACACCTGCAGCCTGATCCGGTGACCAGCAAGGAACACGTGTGATACATCGGTCAGCTGCAGGCTTACCTCGCCGACCTTGCCCGGTGCCAGATGATCGGGCGTGAGCCTGACAATCTGATCGGTCAGGTTGCGGGACACCCCGCGCTCATCGACGTCGCAGAGCCTGGCGAAGACGTCGCAGTGGCCGTTGTCCGAGCTCAGGTGCAGCCGCGCGACGGGCACCCCCGCCACCTCCACCGGTTCCGAGAGTGGCGCAGTGGAGAAGGTCAGCACGTCGGCGCGTCGTTCAAGCGCGGTGTTGGCGCGGCTGCCGGCTCCGGTCATGGACATGATCCGGCCGCCGACCGAGGGCGTGGGGTCGGCCGGGTCGTACCGAAACGACGTCGCGATCGCGTCCGAGCCTGGCGCCGAATCGCCCAGTACGCCGCGAGGCTGCAGGTACCAGGTTGCCGGTCTTGCGTCCGCCGGCGGCCAGTCGGGCAACTCGCGCCACCGCCCGCTTCCGGAGGTCCAGGCCCGGACTGGCTGCGGCCGCGGACTACGGTTCGCCGTACCGCCCTCGTTCCCCTCCGCATAGGCATCAAGCCAGGCCAGTGTCTCCCTCATGATCAAGCCCACGTCGATGTTCATGTGGTTCCACGGGCCGATCGTCAGGCCAACCGGGACGCCACGGTCACGCAGGGCCCGGTATTGCTGCAGGGTCTCTTCCACGAAGAAGTCATGGAATCCGCTGATCAGGAGCGTCGGCACGCTCACGCGGTCGAGCGCGGTCGTAGCCCGGTAGCCGTCCCAGTACGGGTCGGCGGGGTCGGGGTGGCGGAGCCACTCGGCATACCAGGGGGCGCCGGGCTCGAGTATCTCCGCCGTCCTGGTGACCGGCAGCCGCTGAAGTACGGGCGCCAGCCGCTTGTCCGTCCGGTACATGCGCCACGTGCCCTTCAGCGCGCCCACCTGTTCCTGGCGCGACATCAGGTCGCTCCACATCAGCAGGTTGAACAGTTCGAACGCGCCGTTCGTGAACCCGGCGCCCGCGAGGTCGTGCGGGCTGATGCAGACGGCCATGGCGGTCAGTTCTGGCGGCGGATCCGTCATCAGGGCCCATGCCGCGAAGGCCAGGTAGCTGGCCCCGAAGGCCGCCAGCTTGCCGCTGAACCAGTCTTGCGTCCTGAGCCAGCTGATGGTGTCCTGACCGTCGGCGGCCTCCCACGTCCCCGGCATGAAGGTGCCACCGGAGCCGAAGGTGCCCCTGGCGCTTTGCAGGAGCACGTGATAGCCGCGCTCGGCGAACGGCCGCGCCATCATTGCGAACTGCCAGCCCCGACCGTAGGGGCTGCGCATCAGGACAGTGGGCCTCGGCATCCGGGTCGCCGGGGCATAGTGGTCGGCGAGGAGAGTCACGCCGTCGCGCATCGGCACTCGCACGGCCCGCTCAACGGTGACCTTGTTGCGCTTGGGCGGCAGCCGCCACGAGCGGTTCACGGCCGATCCCAAGAGATCTCCCGGCCTGAGCGGCCTATGCGGTCCTGTTTTCATCTGCGCAGCCTTCTCCCCGCCGGTGTGCGAGGCAGCCTAGTTTATCCGGTTCCAAACGCCTAATGAACTGCTCTACAGCGTTTGCGGTCGACACGCAGATGGATATCGCGAGAGTCGAAATCGCGTCATCATCTCTCCTTCATGTCCGGGCCAATACGGGAAGCGGCGTAAATATGTTCGCGCCTTATTCCGCCTGCGTTGCCACGTTCTCTTTGCTAGCCCGAGGTTGCCAGGGCGGCTCGTCAGCCCCCATTCACGTCCGGTGAGTTACGTCGGCAAATGTGCTCCTCGCGGAATAGCCGCAGGGAGAAATAAGGATCGCGACCCCGCTGACGCCCGGTACTGCGATCCGCCAGGATGGGCCTGTGGAGAGCCTGGTCGCTGGCAAGGACGCCGTGGTTTTCGACTTCTACGGAACGCTCACCCCGTCCACAAGCGATCGGGTGTGGGAACGCCATGCGGCAAGGGTGGCCGACCTGCTCGGGGTTCCCCTGGCCGAGCTCCTGGCGGCACTCAATGAGTCGTTTGGCGAGCGGGTGTCCGGAGCACTCGGTGACGCGACGCAGACCATGCGCACGCTGGCAACCCGGCTCGGTGCGCGGCCTACGGAAGATCGGCTCAGTGCGGCCGTGCAACTGCGCCAGCAACTGCAGAGCACGCTGTTCGCGCCCAGGGCCGAGGCGCTCGCGGTCATTAGCGATCTCCGTGCCGCGGGTTTGCGGATCGGCCTGGTGTCGGACTGCACCTGGGAACTCCCGAACGCCTGGCCACAACTACCTCTCGCGGCCTTGGTGGACGCGCCGGTCTTTTCCTGCGCGGAGGGAACGCGCAAGCCGGACCGGCGGCTATTCCGTACGGTCGCCGCTCGCCTCGGTGTCGACCCTGCGGCGTGCCTCTATGTTGGGGACGGCGGCGGGCGAGAGCTCACCGGGGCTGCCGGCGTCGGCATGACGGCTGTGCTGCTGGCCGGCCCCGACTGGCATCCGCACGGCGCGATCGAGCGGGAAGCTGACTGGAAAGGTCCGCGGATCGGCTCGCTGACCGAGTTGGTGCTCCGCTGATGTGCGTCTGGGCCAGCCGGCCGCCGGGCAGCTATCCGCAGGTTCCGGCCGGGACCGGGTCGTAGGCCAGGTTGGGCCGCAGCCAGTACTCGACGTCGGCTACGGACTCGCCCTTGCGCGCGGCGTAGTCCTCGACCTGGTCCTTGCCGATCCTGCCGACATTGAAGTACCGGGAGGCCGGGTGCGCGAAGATCAGGCCGCTCACGCTCGCCGCCGGCGTCATGGCAAACGAGTCCGTCAGGCCTACGCCGACCCGCCTGGCATCCAGCAGGTCGACGAGCGTCTGCTTCTCGGAGTGATCCGGGGAAGCCGGATACCCGAACGCCGGCCTTATCCCGCGGAACCGCTCGGCATGCAGGTCATCCATGGCGGGGTCGGCGTTCGGTTCGAACCAGGCTCGCCTCGCCTCCAGGTGAACGTATTCCGCGAACGCCTCCGCCAGCCGGTCGGCCAGTGCCTTGACGCTGATCGCGCGATAGTCATCCCGCTCCGCTTCGTACCGTGCGGCCAATTCGGCGCCGCCGTGCACGGCGACCGCGAACGCTCCCAGGTGATCGCCGCTCGGCGCCACGTAGTCAGCGAGGCAACGATTGGGACGAGAGTCAGGGCGGGTTGCCTGCTGGCGCAGCATGGGGAACGACGGCCCGCCGTCGATAGCGATGTCGTCGCCTTCTGAGTGGGCCGGCCAGAAGCCGTACACCCCGCGTGCCTGCAGCAGACGGCCGTCGATGATCTCGTCGAGCAGCCGCTGCGCGTCGTCGAACAGCTCCCTGGCGGCGGGCTCGGCCAGGATGGCCGGATACTTGCCTCTCAGTTCCCAGGCCGTGAAATAGAACTGCCAGTCGATGAACTCGCGCAGCGCGCGCAGGTCCGGCTGCACGATCCGCGTCCCGGTGAACGTCGGCACCGGCAGGTCATCGAAGCTCACCTGCTCACGGTTGGCCCGAGCCTGCAGGAGGGGCAGCAGCGGGCGCTGCTGCTTGGCCGCATGCAGCTCGCGCAGGCGCTCCTGCTCCGCGCGGTTAGCCTTGTCCAGATCGTCGGCCCGCCCCGGGTCGAGCAAGTCGGAGACCACGCCGACAACCCGGGAGGCGTCCAGCACGTGCACCGTCGGGTTGTCGTAAGCAGGCGCGATCCGGACTGCCGTGTGCTGCTTCGAGGTCGTCGCGCCGCCAATTAGCAGCGGCAGGGTCAGCCCACGGCGCTGCATCTCCTCGGCGACGCTCACCATCTGATCCAGTGAAGGCGTGATGAGACCGGAGAGCCCGACCGCGTCGGCACCCTCGGCAATGGCGGTGTCCAGGATCGTGGCGGTCGGGACCATGACACCGAGGTCGATCACCTCATAGTTGTTGCAGCCGAGCACGACGCCGACGATGTTCTTGCCGATGTCGTGCACGTCGCCCTTGACGGTGGCCATGACGATCTTGCCCTGCGACCGGCCGCCCCCTGCCTGGCCATCGCCCAGTGCCTGTTCCTTCTCGTCCTGCATGAACGGCTCGAGGTAGGCGACAGACCGCTTCATGGCCCGCGCGCTCTTCACGACCTGAGGCAGGAACATCTTGCCCGAGCCGAACAGGTCACCGACGATCTTCATGCCCTCCATCAGCGGCCCCTCGATGACATCAAGGGGCCGGTCGGCCGCGAGCCGGGCCTCTTCGGTATCGGACTCGATGAAATCGACGATGCCGTGCACCAGCGCGTGCGCGAGCCGTTTGTCAACCGGTGCGTTGCGCCACGACAGATCGACCTCGCGCTTGGTGCCGCTGCCCTTGACCGTGTCGGCGAACGCGACCAGGCGGTCGGTAGCGTCCGGCCGCCGGTCGAATATGACGTCCTCCACAAGCTCGAGGAGTTCCGGGTTGATGTCCTGGTAGACGACGAGTTGGCCGGCGTTGACGATTCCCATGTCCAGGCCCGCGCGGATCGCGTGGAAGAGGAACGCCGAATGCATGGCCTCGCGGACGACATCGTTGCCGCGGAAGGAGAACGAGAGGTTGGAGATGCCGCCGCTCGTGCGGACCCCAGGGCAGCGCTCCTTGATCAGGGGCAGCGAGTCGATGAACGCCTTGGCGTAGGCATTGTGCTCCTCGATCCCGGTCGCGACCGCGAGGACGTTGGGATCGAAGATGATGTCCTCAGGCGAGAACCCGGCCTGCTGCGTCAGCAGGTCATAGGCGCGAGCGCAGATGGCAACCTTGCGCTCGACGGTGTCCGCCTGGCCATCCTCGTCGAAGGCCATCACCACCACTCCGGCCCCGTAATCGCGGATACGGCGAGCCTGATCAAGGAAGGCCTTCTCGCCCTCCTTGAGGCTGATGGAGTTGACCACGCCTTTGCCCTGGACGCACTTCAGGCCGGCCTCAAGCACGCTCCAGCGCGAGCTGTCGATCATGATTGGCAGCCGCGCAACCTCGGGCTCGGTGGCGATCAGGTTCAGGAATGAGGTCATCGCCTGCTCGCCGTCGAGCAGGTCCGCGTCCATGTTGACATCCAGCAGGTTTGCGCCCCCACGCACCTGCTCGAGGGCGACGTCCGAGGCCGCCTGGTAGTCACCCGCCTCTATGAGGCGCCGGAACCTCGCCGAACCGGCGACGTTGGTCCGCTCGCCGATCATGACGAAACCCGTGTCCGGCCCGATCTCAAACGGCTCGAGGCCGCTGAAGCGCGAGTTGGCTCGCCGCTCAGCAGGTAGCTGCCGCCTGGGCAGATCGCGCACGGTCCGCGCGATCTCCTCGATGTGCAACGGCCCGGTGCCGCAGCAGCCGCCAACGATGTTGACGAAGCGCTCCCTGGCGAAATCGCGCAGCAGCCTGGCCGTGTCACCGGGCTGCTCGTCGTACCCGCCGAAGGCATTGGGCAGCCCGGCGTTCGGGTGACAACTGGTGTAGACATGGGCCAGACGAGACAGGTCCTCGACGTACGGGCGCATCTCGGCGGCACCCAGCGAGCAGTTGACGCCGACGATCAACGGCTCGGCGTGCTCGATGGCTGTCCAGAACGCCTCTACGGTCTGGCCGGACAGAGTCCGGCCACTCAGGTCGACGATGGTCACCGAGATCCACAGCGGCAGGTCCGGTGCAACCTCGCGGGCAGCCGCGATGGCGGCCTTCACGTTGAGCGTGTCGAAGATCGTCTCGATCAGCAGCAGGTCGGCGCCGCCCTCGGCGAGAGCCGCGATCTGCTCGGCATAGGCGGCCCTGACCTGGTCGAAGCTCACGGTGCGGAACGCGGGATCGTCGACTCTCGGCGAGATGGAGAGCGTCACGTTCAACGGACCCACCGAGCCCGCCACGAATCGTCCGCCTGCCTCATCGGCGGCCTGGCGGGCGAGCCTTACCCCGGCCAGGTTGATGTCCCGCACCGCAGCCTCCAGGCCGTAGTCGCGCTGGCCGATGCTGGTAGCGGTGAACGTGTTGGTCGTGGTGATGTCGGCTCCGGCCGCCAGGTACTGGCGGTGGATGTCGAGT
>JASHUE010000290.1:0-12091 GCA_030040195.1 Streptosporangiaceae bacterium
CGCGGCCTCCTGCGGAGCGGCGTCGGCAGCGTTGGCGTAGATCACCAGGAACGAGACCGTGTTCCAGTAGGTGAGCAGCACCTTGCGGACGATCTCGTCGAGCACCGCCGGCCCGATCTTCCTGGTCGCCCACGGCGAGCCTGACGTGGCAAAGAACCAGCGCACCGCGTCGGCCCCGTGCGCCTCCATCAGCGTGATCGGGTCGAGCACGTTGCCCAGGTGCTTGCTCATCTTGCGGCCCCGCTCGTCGACGATCAGGCCGAGGCAAATCACGTTCTCGTACGCCGACCGGCCGAACAGCAGCGTGCTGACGGTCATGAGCGAGTAGAACCAGCCGCGGGTCTGATCGATCGCCTCGCAGATGAACTGGGCGGGGAATGAGCGCTCGAACTCGGCCTCGTTCCGCAGCGGCGCGCCGTGCTGGGCGAATGGCATCGCGCCCGAGTCGTACCACACGTCGATGACCTCGGGAACCCGGCGCGCGGGCGAGCCGCAGGCCGGGCAGGAGATCTCGATGTCATCCACGAACGGGCGGTGCGGGTCGACCCTGGTGACGTCCCGTCCGGCCAGCGCCGACAGTTCGGCCAGCGAGCCCACGCACGTCGTGTGACCCGATGCGCAGGTCCAGATCGGCAGTGGCGTGCCCCAGTAGCGGCTGCGAGACAGGGCCCAGTCCACGTTGTTGCGCAGCCAGTCGCCGTACCGGCCGTGCTTGATGGTCGGCGGCTGCCAGTTCGTGCGCTCGTTCTGCTCCAGCAGGTCATCACGGATGGCGCTCGTGCGGATGAACCAGGACGGGAGCGCGTAGTACAGCAGCAGCGTGCCGCATCGCCAGCAGTGCGGGTAGCTGTGCTCGTGCAGGTATGAGCTGAACAGCAGGCCCCGGTCGGACAGGTCATCGATGAGGCGCGGATCCGCGGACTTGAAGAACAGCCCGCCGACCAGCGGGATGTTCTCGGCGAACCGGCCGTCCGGCAGGACCGGGTTGACCAGCGGCAGCCCGTGCTCGCGGCCGGTCGCCATGTCATCGGCACCGAACGCCGGGGCGATGTGCACCAGTCCTGTGCCGTCCTGGGTCGTGACGAACGCGCCGGTGACAACCCGGTGCGCGTCCGGGATGTCGACCAGGCTGAAGGGCGGCCGGTACGTAGCGCCGGCAAGCTGGCGGCCGGTAAACGCCTCGACGATGTGCCAGCCCTCTCCGAGCACGCGGGCGAACAGTGCGTCCGCGACCACGACCCGGTCGCCGACTCCCGACTTCCTGGCGATCACGTACGTCTCATCCGGGTGCACGGCGACGGCGGTGTTCGAGACGAGTGTCCAGGGGGTTGTGGTCCACACCAGCAGGTCAGTGCCCGCAAGCTCAGGGGGAGCATCCGCGGGCAGTATCGCGAGCGGGAACCTGACGACCACCGACGGATCGGCCACCGTCTGGTACACGTCCTCCTGGCCCATCTCATGATCGGAGAGCGGGGTACCGCAGCGCGGGCAGTACGGACTGATTCTGAAATCTTGTATCAAAAGACCTTTTGTGAATATCTCCTTCAGCGACCACCAGACCGACTCGATATAACTGGCGTCCATCGTCTTGTACGCCTGCGACAGGTTGATCCAGTAGCCCATGCGCTCGGTGAATTCCGCGAACGCGTCCACGTGCCGCACGACAGACTCGCGGCAGCGGTCATTAAAGGCTTCTATCCCATATGCCTCGATATCTCGCTTTGAGGTCAGGCCCAGTTCTTTTTCGACCGCCACCTCCACCGGCAGCCCATGGCAGTCCCAGCCAGCGCGCCGCGGCACGTAGTGCCCCTGCATGGTTTTAAACCGCGGGAAGGCGTCCTTCAGGACCCGTGCCTCGATGTGATGGACCCCTGGCATGCCGTTCGCTGTAGGCGGACCTTCATAGAAAATCCAGCGCGGACCGCCCGCCGTCTGCTCCAGCGAGCGCTCGAAGACCTTGCCATCGCGCCAGCGGCGGAGCACCTCGTGCTCGATCGCGGGCAGGTCAATGGTTGCTGGCAGCTCGGGATACGGGCGCGGCATCGTGGCCCTCACACTACCTGACCAGGCCATTGCCGACCTGGCTGCGGCCGGAAGGGTCATGCCAGGGGCGGCCGCACGCCATGATCGGGTCAAGCCGGGGCAAGGATTGGTCAGCGCGCGCTCCCGTCGGCCAGCTCAGCTCCATGCCACGGTCTCGCCGCCGGATCGGTCGCGGCCAGCCATAATTCGGCGGTTGGCGGGGTGTCGCGACCGGGTATGTTTGCGGATTGCGCCAGTCACCACTTATCCTCCGGTGACTGTTTGGTTTCATGATCCATACTCAGTGGCCTGAGGGAGGCAGGAAATGACTGCTACCGCGCATTCTGGCGCTGCCGCCCTTCCCGTGCGGCGGGGCGAGAAGAAGTGGACCGAGGCTGAGCTCAGCGAGGTGCGCGACAAGCTAGCCACCGAGGCCGCCGAACTGCGGCAGGAAATCGACCGGGCCGAGTCTGACATTGCGCTCCGGCTCGGGGATGCCGTCGGTGACGCGGGCGATGACCAGGCGGACGTGGGCGCGAAGGCCTTCGAACGCGAGCACGAGCTCGCACTCACCCACAATGCTCGGGAGCTGCTGGCGCAGACCGAGCGTGCGCTGGACAGGATCCATGCTGGCACCTACGGGACGTGCGAGTCCTGCGGTGAGCCAATCGGTAAGGCCAGGCTGCAGGCGTTCCCCCGTGCCACCCTGTGCGTGACATGCAAGCAGCGCGAGGAACGCCGGTAGGCGGGCCGGCCGGGGCCGGCAACACGTCGCAGCCGCAGGAGCCAGAGCAGCGCATGCAGCCAGCTGTCCAGCCGAAGCGGCGGGTCGGCGTGCTCCTGGGCGTCGCGCTGCTCGTGCTCGCGCTCGACGTTGTGACGAAAATCATAGCGGTGAAGGAGCTGACGAACCGGGCGCCGATCCGGCTGCTGGGTGGCTTCCTGAAGCTGACCGAGTCGCGCAACCCTGGTGCCGCCTTCAGCCTGGGCACCTCGCTGACGCTGCTGTACTCGGTCATCGCCGTCACCGTCATCATCGTGATCCTGCGCACGTCGCGCCGCATCCGTAGCCTGCCCTGGGCGATCACGCTCGGGCTCCTGCTCGGCGGCGCGACCGGCAACCTGAGCGACCGGATCTTCCGCTCGCCCGGCCTGTTCCGCGGCTGGGTCGTCGACTGGATCCAGCTTCCGCACTGGCCGGTGTTCAACCTCGCGGACTCGGCGATCGTGTGCGGCGGCATCCTGGCTGTCCTGCTCTCGGCACGCGGCCTGCGGTTGGACGGCACGCGCGACCAGCGATGAGCGCGCCGGGCCATCGCCGCGTGCCCATCCCCGACGGGCTGGCCGGCGAGCGCCTTGATGCCTCACTCGCCCGTATGTTCGGCCTGTCCCGTGCCCAGGCGGCAGATCTTATCGGGAACGGGGATGTCCTGGTCGGCGGTCATCCGGCCAGCAAGTCAGACCGGGTGGCCGCGGGAGAGTGGCTCGAGGTCACCCTGCCGCCGCCGCCGGGGCCGCCGACGCTGCGGCCTGAGCCGGTGCCGGGGCTGGCCGTGCTGTATGAGGACGCCGACATCATCGTGGTCGATAAGCCGGTCGGCGTCGCGGCCCACCCGACGCCCGGGTGGACCGGGCCTACTGTGCTGCAGGGCTTGCTGGCTGCGGGGTACACCGTGGCCACCAGCGGGTCGGCCGAGCGGCAGGGCATCGTGCACCGGCTGGACGCGAACACCACCGGCATCATGGTCGTGGCCAAGAGCGAGCACGCCTACAGCCTGCTCAAGCAGGCGTTCAGGGACAGGGCCGTCGACAAGCGCTATCACGCCCTGGTGCAGGGCCATCCTGACCCGCTGCGCGGCACGGTGGACGCGCCGATCGGGCGCCACCCGTCGGGCGATGGCCGGTTCGCCGTGGTGGCCGGGGGCAGGCCCTCGGTGACGCACTACGACACGCTCGAGGCGTTCAGGGCCGCGAGCCTGCTCGACGTCGGGCTGGAGACCGGCAGGACCCATCAGATCCGCGTGCACATGGCGGCGATCAGGCACCCGTGCGTGGGCGACCGGCTCTACGGAGCCGACCCGGTGCTCGCAGCACGGCTCGGGCTGACCAGGCAGTGGCTGCACGCCGTCCAGCTGAGCTTCGCTCATCCCGCCGATGGCCGCCGGGTGGAGTTCACCGCCGGCTACCCGGCCGACTTGGCGCACGCGCTGGACGTCCTGCGAGCCGAGTCATAACGCGCGCGCCGGGGGTGTGTCGCGTGGCCCCGAACGTCGGTAGCCGGCGGTAGGGTCATGGCACACCTGTGGGCGCGTGCGCCCCGGCATGCCTTGAAGGGAGGCGGTACTTCATGGCGGCAGTGAAGCCGGAGGGCCGGTCCAGGGGAGGCAGCGACGGGTTCGTGCACCTGCACGTGCATACCGAGTACTCGATGCTGGATGGCGCCGCCCGGCTGTCGGACCTGTTCGCCGAGTGCGAGCGCATGGGCATGGATGCCATCGCGGTCACCGATCACGGCAACGTCTATGGCGCCTATGACTTCGCGATGCGGGCGAATGCCGCGGGCATCAAGCCGATCATCGGGACCGAGGCCTACGTCGCCCCCGAGCACCGCGGGCTCAAGCAGCCGGTCCGCTGGGGCACGCCCGCGCAGAAGGACGATGACGTCTCCGGCGGCGGCGCCTACACGCACATGACGCTGCTGGCCGAGAGCACCGAGGGCATGCACAACTTGTTCAAGATGTCCTCGCGGGCTTCGCTCGATGGCTACTTCCGCAGGCCCAGGGTGGACAGGGAACTGCTGGCTGAGTACGCCAAGGGCATCATCGCGACTACCGGCTGCGCGGGCGGCGAGGTGCCCACCCGGCTGCGGCTCGGCCAGTTCGACCAGGCCCGGCAGGCTGCGGCCGACTTCCGGGACATCTTCGGGCCAGGCAACTTCTTCGCCGAGATCATGGAACATGGCCTGGAGGTGGAGCGCCGCTATGCCGACGGACTGCGCCAGATCGCGAGGGACCTGAACCTGCCCTATCTGGCGACGAACGACCTGCACTACACCCGGGAATCGGACGCCCCCGCTCATGACGCCCTGCTGTGCGTACAGACCGGCACCAACCTCGCCGACCCCGACCGGCTCCAGTTCGAGGGGGCCAGCTACTACCTGAAGAGCCCGCAGCAGATGCGCGCGCTCCGCAGCGATGATGACTGGCGGGCGGCCTGCGACAACACGCTGCTGGTGGCCGAGCGGGTCGAGTCGAAGTTCGCCAAGAGCAACCTCATGCCGCTGTTCCCGCTGCCGGACGGCGAGACCGAGGTCAGCTGGATGCGCAAGGAAGTCTGGCGCGGAATGGACTGGCGCTACCCGGACGGCTACGACGACCAGCGTCGCCAGCAGGCCGAGTACGAGATGGGCGTCATCGAGACGATGGGGTTCTGCGGCTACTTCCTGGTCGTGGCCGACTTCATCATGTGGGCCAAGCGCAACGGCATCCGGGTGGGCCCGTGCCGTGGTTCTGCGGGCGGCTCAATCGTGTCGTACGCGCTTGGCATCACCGACCTGGACCCGATCGTGCACGGCCTGGTGTTCGAGCGTTTCCTGAACCCCGAGCGGGTGTCGATGCCCGACATCGACATCGACTTCGATGAGCGCCGCCGGGGCGACGTCATCCGGTACGTAACCGGGAAGTACGGGGACGACCGGGTGGCCCAGATCATCACCTACGGCACGATCAAGGCCAAGGCCGCCGTCAAAGACGCGAGCCGGGTCCTTGGCTTCCCGTACGCGCTCGGCGACCGGATCACCAAGGCGTTCCCGCCCGCGGTGCTGGGCAAGGACATCTCGCTGTCGGTCATCTTCGACACCGAGCACCCGCGCTACGGCGAGGCGGGCGAGGTACGAGCGATGTATGAGTCCGAGCCCGAGGTCCGGCAGGTGATCGACCTGGCCCGCGGGCTGGAGGGGTTGATCCGCCAGCCGGGCGTCCACGCCGCAGGCGTCATCATGAGCAGCGAGCCGCTGCTCGATCACATCCCGGTCTGGCGGCGGGAGGCCGACGGCGCGATCATCACCCAGTTCGACTACCCGGCGTGCGAGGACATCGGCCTGCTCAAGATGGACTTCCTCGGGCTCAGGAACCTCACGATCCTGGAAGACGCGCTGGCCGGGATCAAGGCCAACCGCGGCGTCGAGATCGACCTCGATCACCTCCCGCTCGACGACAAGCCGACCTACGAGCTTTTCGCGCGGGGCGACACCCTCGGGGTGTTCCAGATGGAAGGCGGCCCGATGCGCGCCCTGCTGCGGGCCATGCGCGCGGACAAGTTCGGGGACATCTCCGCGGTGAACGCCCTGTACCGGCCGGGCCCGATGGCCAGCGCACCGGTCTACGCCGACCGCAAGACTGGCCGCGCCCCGGTCACGCCGATCCATCCCGAGCTGGCCGAAGCCCTCGAGGACATCCTCGGAGAAAGCTATGGCCTGCTGGTGTACCAGGAGGACGTGATGTTCGCCGCGCAGCGGCTGGCCGGCTACTCGCCGGGCAAGGCCGACCTGCTGCGCCGGGCGATGGGCAAGAAGAAGAAGGAAGTCCTGGACGCCGAGTACGAGCCGTTCGCGGCCGGGATGAAGGCCAACGGGTACTCCGACGCGGCGATCAAGACGATCTGGGACGTGATGGTCCCGTTCTCCGGCTACGCCTTCAACAAGGCGCACGCGGCCGGCTACGCGCTGGTCGCCTACTGGACCGCGTACCTGAAGGCCCACTACCCGGCCGAGTACATGGCCGGGCTGCTGACGTCGGTGGCCGGCGACAAGGACAAGTCAGCGCTGTACCTGAACGAGTGCCGCCGGATGGGCATCAAGGTGCTGCCGCCCGACGTGAACGCGTCGAACGCGATCTTTACCGCCGTGGGCTCCGATATCCGGTTCGGCATGGCCGCGGTGCGCAACGTCGGCACTGCCGTGGTCGAGTCGATCGTCGCCGCGCGCACCGCCAAGGGCGCGTTTACCAGCTTCTCCGACTTCCTCCGCAAGGTTCCGGTCAATGTCTGCAACAAGCGGGTCATCGAGTCGCTGGTCAAAGCCGGCGCCTTCGACTCGTTCGGCCACCCGCGACGCGGCCTGATGCTCATCCATGAGCAGGCCGTCGACGCCATTATCGACGTCAAGCGGAACGAGGCTATCGGCCAGGACTCGCTGTTCGGCGACGACACCGAGGCCGACGTGACCTTCGACGTGCCGATCCCTGACGGCGAGTGGGAGAAGTCCACCCTGCTGGCGTTTGAGCGGGAGATGCTCGGGCTTTACGTGTCCGATCATCCGCTGCTCGGCATCGAGCACGTGCTGGCCGCGGCCACGGACTGCTCGCTCGCGCAGCTGATCGGGTCGGCCGAGGACGACCCTGGCGTGGGCCGGGGTGATCGCGCCGACAGCCAGGTCGTGACCGTCGGAGGCATCCTGTCCGGGGTGCAGCGCAAGGTAACCAGGCAGGGCGGTACCTGGGCCGCGGCCACGCTCGAGGACCTGGAGGGCGCGGTCGAGGTGCTGTTCTTCCCGACCACCTATGCCCAGTGCATGAGCCAGGTCATCGATGACGCCATCGTGATCGTGAAGGGCCGGCTGGATCGGCGCGAGGAGGTACCCAAGCTGGTCGCGATGGACGTCAGCGTCCCGGACATCAGCGCGGGCGACACGGGCCCTTTCGTGGTGTCAGTTCTTGAGGCCAGGTGCGTGCCGCCGGTAGTGGAGCGGCTCAAGGAGGTGCTACGCACCCACCCCGGACCGACCGAGGTGCATTTGCGCCTGCTGACCGGCAGCCGTACGCGAGTGCTCAAGCTGGACGACAAGCTCCGGGTCAAGCCCTCGCCTTCGCTGCTGGCCGACCTCAAGCAGTTGCTCGGTCCCGCCTGCGTCGGCTGACCCGGTGATCCGGGCGCTGGCGGTTCGGCCCGCGGAGGTACGGGAACTCGCGCAGCAGATCGTCGTGCGGGGTTGATTCACGTCCTTGTCCGTGGCTCCACGGGGCTTGGTGTCGTTCCCGTTTAGTACTGTTCGGCGGTTATCGGGCGGATCGGCGCCTTTTCGGAGTGTGTCAGCGAGTGCGAAGACCGTATGCGGAACGAATGCATTTGTGTTCGGTAAGATCAGGCTCGGGCGCGGCATTGGGTTATGAACGCGCGGGTGAGCCGGGAAGTCTGGTCGGCATCCGGACCAGCTCCAGGAGGCTCACAGGTGTATCGGAACGGTTACATCCGGGGGCGGGGGCCAGTGATCCGCAGGCTGCTGCGCGGGTCTGAATGGCGCCAGGACGTGCTTCGGACCAACCTCTGGCTCATCCCTGCCGTTGAGATCGTCGGCGCCGTCTTGCTGTTCATCGGCACCTATGCGCTGGACCGGGCCGCCTACGATGGCGTGTTCAAGGTGCCGGGCTGGGCCATCAGCGGCTCGCCGGACGTGGCCAGGACCGTTCTGACCGCGATCGCGGCCGCGGTCATCACCGTCATCGGCGTCGTGTTCTCGATCGTGATCGTCGCCCTGACCCTTACCTCCACCCAGTTCGGGCCGCGGATGCTGCGCACGTTCATCCGCGATCGCGGCACTCAGCTCACGCTCGGCACGTTCGTGGGCACCTTCGTGTATGCGATCCTCACGCTGGGCTCGGTCGGCCAGAGCAATCACGGCACCTTCGTGCCCCACATCAGCGTCACGATGACGCTCGTCCTGACGCTGGTGGACGTCGGCGTGCTGGTCTACTTCCTGCATCACATCGCCATCCAGATTCAGCTGCCCCAGGTGATAGCCGGAATCGCGGCCGACTTGCAGAGCGCGATCGAGCTGCAGACGAGCGGGGATGCGGGCGGCCCCGACTCCGAGCTCGCCACCGTGGTGATCGCGAGCATGGAGGGCCAGGGCGGCCCGGTCGCGGCCCCGCGCAGCGGCTACCTTCAGTACATCGAGCACGAGACGTTGGTCGAGGTCGCGACCGAGGTCGACGCCGTGGTGCACGTCCTGTACCGGCCTGGCCACTTCATCGTGCAGGGTCACCCGTACGTGCGGGTCTGGCCGGCCTCGGCGGCGGACAAGGTCGCCAGCGAGCTCGCGGGTGCGCACGTGACCGGCCCGTACCGGACCCTGGCGCAGGACGTCTCGTTCGGCATGGACCAGCTCGTGGAGATCGCCATCCGCGCGCTCTCGGCGGCGGTCAACGACACCTTCACGGCGCTGACGTGCATCGACTGGATCGGCGACAGCCTGTACAAGGTGACCGGCCGGTGGCAGCCCACCAGGGTGTACCGCGACGCCGAGGGAGTGGTCCGGGTGATCGTGACCGAAACCACCTACGCCCGGCTGGTCAGCCGCGCGTTCGAGAAGATCCGCCAGGCCGGCAAGGGCATGCCCGCGGTGATGATCCGCCAGCTGGATGCGCTCGCCCGGATCATGGAGCGCACGACCACCGACGCTGACCGGGACGTGCTCCTGCGGCAGGCGGCGATGATCGAGCGGCTCAGCGAGTCGTCGGTCGACGAGCCGTTCGACCGCGAGGACATCGATCGCGCGTACCAGGCGGTGCTGGCAGTACATGCACGCGTTCTCGCCGCGAACCCGGTTTTAGCGGGGAACGAGGCGCGACCGGGGCGAGCCCGCCTCCGCCCGCGCGGGTCAGGCGTCGCGCTTATCCAGGAAGTAGGCGGCCAGGCCGAGCAGCACCACGGCCCAGATGCAGAGCACGCCCAGCCCTTCCCAGGCACTCAGTAGGTCCGGGCTCGACGGGTGGATGACGTAGATCTGCGATCCTGCCTGCACGGGCAGGTAGGCGTTGATGTAGTCCCAGGGCGAGGAGCTCGGGAGCAGCCCGGCCAGGATCGGCAGAACGAACGCCACACACACGGCGATGGAGACGGCGCCCGCGGTGTGCCGCACCAGCGCCCCGATGCCGAGCGCGAGCAGGCCGAACACCACCAGGTACAGCCCGGCTCCGACCGTTGCCCTCAGGATGTCGGTGTCGCCGAGCGACACCGACACCCGGCTGTGGAGGATAGCTGCGCCCACGAAGAACGAGGCGAACACGACGATCTCGGCCAGCACCACCATGATCATCGAGAACACGGTGACCTTGGCCGCCAGCATCGGGAGCCGCTTGGGCACCGCGAGCAGGGAGGCGCGGATCACCCCGGTCGAGTACTCGGTGGAGATGACCAGCACGCCGAGCACGGCGATCGTGAGCTGGCCGAGGTAAATCGAGGCGCCGAAGATGATGCTGGTCGGATCGGTGAGGGCCCGGACGTCGCGGGCCGCGGCGTGCGGTCCGTTCCAGTTGGCCTCGGTCACCCACGTGATCAGCGCCGTGAGGCCGACCGTGATGATGACGAACAGGACCAGGGTCCAGGCGGTGGACCGGACGGAACGGATCTTCGTCCATTCAGACAGCAGGTAGTGGCCGAACCCGGCTCGGCGACCTTGCCTGGCCGGTGTGGCCTGCACGGGCGAGACGCTGGCGGCGGGGGCGGCGCTCATCGGGTGCTCCAATCGGCTGGCTGGGAGTCCAGGTGCCCGTACTCGAGGCTGCCGGCCGTGAGCTCAAGGAACGCGTCCTCCAGCGTGGCCAGCTGCGGCGTGAGCTCGTGCAGCACGATCGACGCCGACGCGGCGAGCTCGCCGATCCGCGCGGCCGGGATCCCGGTGACGATGAGCACGGGGGCCTGGTCCCCATCCGCGGCGGCTCCGTTGCCGTTGGCGGCCGCGGTGGCGGTGCCACCTTCCTTCACGATCAGGGCGGTCAGCCGCTCGGCGTCCGGGGTGCGGACCCGTACCGACTGCCCGGAGCCGCGGGCGATGATCTCCTCGGTAGCCGCCTCGGCGAGCAGCCGGCCGCGGCCGATCACAACGAGGTGATCGGCAGTGACCGCCATCTCGTTCATCAGGTGACTGGACACCAGGATCGTGCGGCCCTCGCTGGCCAGGCGCTTCATCAGGTTCCTGATCCAGAGGACTCCCTCCGGGTCAAGGCCGTTGACCGGCTCGTCCAGCAGCAGCACCTGCGGGTCGCCGAGCATTGCCGCCGCCACCCCGACCCGCTGGCTCATGCCGAGCGAGTACGAGCCGGTCCGCTTGCGGGCGACCTCCCGCAGCCCGACGAGGTCGAGCACGGCGTCGACGCGGCTGCTCGGCAGGCCCTGCGTCTGCGCCAGGAACAGCAGGTGGTTGCGGGCGCTGCGGCCGGTGTGCATGGACCTGGCCTCGAGCAGGGCGCCGACGGTGAGGAGGGGGTTGATCAGGTCCGAGTAGCCCTTGCCGTTGATCGTGGCGATTCCGCCGGTGGGCCGGTCCAGGCCGAGTATCAGGCGCATCGTGGTGGACTTCCCGGCGCCGTTGGGCCCCAGGAAGCCCGTGACGCGGCCCGGCTGGACCGTGAACGACAGGTGGTCGACCGCCACCTTGTCGCCGAATCGCTTGGTCAGGTCACGGACTTCGATCATCAACGGTCCTCATCCGGCGAAGATTGGCAGTTGATCGCGGCGGGTCAGAGTCAAGCTATCAAAGGCCGATGAGCGAGAGCCGACCCGTTCCGGGGTTAAAAGCCGCAATCCAGGCGCGATATCGATCATGAATGCGGCGGACCGGTACACAACCGCTCGGACTTGTCCCGTACGCTGCTACGCAGTATGGCCGACAACCCGCAGCTGAGGCCGCCAGGCGGCTCGGCTGGCTATTCAGCAGTGACCGTGCAGCCTGGGCCTGAGCGGCCGGGCCGCGGGCTGCTGGCGGCCGTGCTGCTGATCGTCGCCGGGGCCCTGCTCGGACTGATTGGCGGCCTGATCTGGGGCGCAATCGCGCCGAGGGTGGTGTACCAGGTCTACACGCTGAAGCCGCCAACGGCGTACGCGGTGAACCCGGAGACCAACGCCTTCATCGCAGCGGACGGGATCTACGCGTTTATCGCGCTCGGCGGGGGTGCCGTGCTCGGCCTGGTCGGCTACCTGTTCGGGGTGCGCCGGTTTGGCGTGCTGCCGATGATCGGCACGGTAGCCGGTGCCCTGGCGGCGGCGTTTGCCGCGGCCTGGATCGGGAACGTGC
>JASHUE010000291.1:0-4294 GCA_030040195.1 Streptosporangiaceae bacterium
GGTCGCCGCGGCTCACCGCTACCTTCGTGGGGCAGCTGACCGTCGGCGTGCTGAGGCCCTCATCGCCGTGACCGGCTCCCCGGGCGACGGCGGCCGCAGACCTGCGGCAGCCGCCCGGCCCGCAAGCCAGACCGCAGCGGCCGGGAAACTCGCGTTCTCTGACTAAGCCAGGGCGCCCATCGGGTCCCAGGCCGGCAGCACGATCGGCTCGGCGTCGAGGGCGGCCTGCAGGTCGGCAGGCAGTGCGCTGCGCCTGGCCGCGATCTCGAAGACGTACTCGTCGAACCACGAGTCGTTCATGGTGTAGAAGCCGTCCTTGCCGCGTTCAGATCCCCAGCTGTTCTCCACCCGCCACCGCCGGGTTACGCCGTCGAGCACGTCCACTCCAGTGAACAGCATGGCGTGGGTCATCTGGGTCTCGTGAAAAGCCAGCCGGGCGGCCTTGTCCAGCCCGAAATCGGCGTCGTAGACGGAGGGCAGGTCGTACAGGCCGGCATCCCAGATCGCGTAATCATTGCTCATCATCTTGCCGACATCGCAGCCGAACCAGACCGGCTCCCCGTCCTGTATGGTCCGGGCGGCAATGTCCTTGATCACGGCCATGTCGACGTTCAGGTAGGTGACCGGCGGGGCGTCAATGACATTGCCCAGGTACTCGACCGTGAACGTGCGGCCGACCGGACTCGATGGCCGAGGGTCGTTGACCAGGCAGACAAAGTCCGCGACCGGCAGGGTGACGTACTTCGCCGCGAACTCCTGCGGAGTCAGGACGCCGTCCCGGTGAAACTGCCTGTCCTTGTCCGTCCACTGCCAGTCGAAGCGCTCTGGCGGCGTGCCGAGGTGGATACACAGGACGCGATAGATGACCTGCAAGATCTCCGCCTTGACCGCGCGAGCAGCCTCGACGCTCTCAGCCGCGGCCTGGCGGATCGCCCTGGCGCCTTGCCGCAGCTGGTACTGCAAGATCGCGTTCATTTTGGCGGTGTTCGCGGAGCTCTGCGTCTCGGGCATGTAACCCTTCGGCACCAGGCCGTGCTTGGCGACCAGCGCGGCGAACATGTTCCACTGACCGCCGTCACCCGCCACGCCCTCGAGCAGGAACGCGACCGTCCGGTCATCGGCGTCGCGGTCCGACGTCTCGATGATGGCCTCGAGGAAATAGTTGGCCCGCTCGATCTTGTCCCAGAACATGAGGTGATTCTGCGAGAACTCGAACTCCTTCAGCCCGGTCTCGCGCATCACTCCGACCCGCAGGAGATTGAGGCCGGCGAAGAGCCAGCACCGGCCGCTGCGCTCCTGATTGGTGACCTTCCAGTCATCCAGCGTGGTGGACAGCGAGTGGTCGATGGCGTTGAGGATTTCCCGGTTGATGGCGACATCGTCGACGGTGACTCGCGTGACCGCGTTCTGCGCCAGACGGTACTGAGGGTTCGCGGTGAAGTTCTTGCGCAGTTGCTCCAGGTCAGAATCGGCGAGCGCTCCGTTCATGCCGGTCATCCCTCTCCATCAGTTGTCTTGGGGTGTTCATTCACTCTATATCGGGCGTCCCGCCGTGCTCTCCGTCGGCCAGTGAGGTGGCCGGCCCGCGGGCGCGGGCCGGCCACTCGCGCGAGTTACGACGAGCTCGAGACTCCTTCGGCCGGGCGGCCCGGCTCAGCCGGTGGCACGCCGCAGCGCGGCTCGCGGACTGCTCAGGCGGACGAGGGCAACGAGGGCCGCGATGGAGAGCACGGCGTTGACCGCGCCGACGACCACGAAGAGGGTGCCCGGCCCGGCAAATACCCCCAGGACGGCCGAGATGGTGTCCAGGAGCCTGCAGATCGTCGCGACCCAGAAGGCCCAGCGCCGGCCCTGCAACAGGCCCGGGATGCTCGCCAGGGTGGCAACGCCGAGTACTGCGCCGAGAATGATCGCGGCCATCGGCGGGTTACCTGAGCTGCTGTGGTGGTTGGCGGCGAGCATGAACGGCACCATCACCAGGTCGCCGATGCCGAGGATGCCCAGCAGTACTGCCATACGCCTGAGTCCGGACTTCATCGCTTTCTCCTCTGTTACGAGATGGTGCTCTCAGCCTGCGGCCGCGCCGCTTCGCGCGCGTCCGGCGCGGGAGGGAACACTGCGTGACCGCGTCCGTCTGCCGACGGAGGCGCGGCATCGGCCGACGGGGCTAGACGGTGGCGCCGAGCTGAGAAGGATCGGTCTGGCGCGGCAGCCGGACGAGTACCTGCCAGCCGCCGTCCTCGGCCGGGCCTGCTGCGAGCTCACCGCCGCAGGCCTGCACTCGCTCACGCATGCCGGTCAGCCCGCGACCGCTGCCGGTTCTCTCCAGCCCGGACGCCGCCGCCGCCGAGGGGCCGTTGCGCACGGTAATCTGCACGCTCGGGCCGCATGCCTCGATCACGACCTCGACCGGCGACCCCGGTGCATGCTTCAGCGCGTTGGTGAGGCTCTCCTGGACGACCCGGTAGGCGGCCTCGGAGGCCTGCTCCGCCAGCTCGTCGGCGGGACCGGCGAACCGGCAGGTCACGGCTAGCCCGGCCGCGGCAGCCCTGGCCACCAGCTCGTCGACCAGGCGAATGCCGTCACGGCCGCGCTGGCCCGGTTCGTGGCCGAGGAGCTCGACGAGCCTGCCGATCTCCGACTCTGCCTGCTGTACCGCCTCGCCGATCGCGTCGAATGCCTCTGCGGCCAGACCCGGATCCCGCCCCGCCAGCCGCTGTCCCGCCCCCGCCTGGATGACCATCACGCTGATGCAGTGCGCGACGATGTCGTGCAGTTCGCGGGCGATCCGGGCTCGTTCGTACCGGACAGCCTCGGCCGCGAACAGCTCGCGCTCCATCTCCAGCTCGGCGCCGCGGGCAGCCAGCTGATCGGCAAGGCGGCGACGCGACCGCATGACGATGCCAAGCGCGAATGGCCCGATGATGCCGACGATAATGAACGGATTGAAGACGGCGATGCCGTTGGCGGCCTGCGTGCCGGCGCCCAGGCAGGCGAGGGCCGCGACGGACCGGACCGTGCCGTCGGCCGTCCCCAGCGAATAGGCCAGCAGGAAGATCGCCACGATCGGCGGGCTGTCGGGCAGGGGACCGGTGTTGCCGAGCGAGGCCAGGGCGGCGCAGCATGCCGCGGCCAGCGCGGACAGTCGCGGAAACCGGCGCCGAGGCACGATGCACGCGATGACGCCCACGCCGCAGCACGTTTCGAAGATCCCGTTCCGTCCGGACAGCAGACCCTGGGCGGCTACGTAAAGAACCATTCCCAGCGACAGGCCGGCTGCCAGGACGGCGTCCGCGCGCCAGCTGCCGAGGAGTCGCGCGACGCGCTCACGCGCTCGCATAACCCGGGGTCAGCGGCAGCCGGACCAGCGCGGTGCACCGGTCTGATCCCGTCTCGACGTGCAGCGTCCCGCCGAGCAGCGCGACCCGCTCGCGCGCGGTGGCGAAGGCGGAGCCTGGTTGCGGGCTCGCCGGCCCGGCGATGTCCAGCTCGAGCGCGTCGTCGCCGAACCGCAGGTGCACGTCGATCCTGGCCGCCGGAGCGTCTTCGAGCGCGTCCAGCAGATGCTCCACGATCCGGTACGCCGACAGTTCCAGGCCGGCCGGAAGCGCCCGCGGGCTGCCGCTGACCTGAAGCCGGGCGTCGGCGGTCGTGGCCTTCTCCAGCAGGCTGGCGAGATCGGCGAGCACCGGCTGGGGACCGGTCAGCTGCTCGGACCGCAGGTTGCCGACCACCTCCCGCATCTGGGCCAGCGTCTCGCGGCCGCTGCTTTCGACCATCGCCAGCGCGCTCTGCGCGGCGGCCGGATCCGCGCTGATCAGGTCGCGCCCAGTGGTGGCCGCGTCCGCCATCGCCGTGATCCGCTCGCGCACGAAGTCATGCAGGTCGTCGGCCACCCTGGCCCGGTCGGCGGCCACGGCCAGCTCGGCTGTCTGCTCTCGCTGAGCCCGCAGCTCCGCGTTGCGGGCTCGCAGCCGAGCTGCCGCCGCGCTGCGCTCGCGCACAAGCCGGCCGGCCACGCTGGCAAGCACGACCGCGGGCAGCCCGATAGTCACAAAGCCCGGCCCGAGCTTCGGATCGTAATAGGACTGCACGATTACCGACCCCATGCACAGCACCGCCGCGACGGCCAGCCGCCCCCAGTCCAGCCGAGTGCCGGCGAAGAAGGCAACCAGCAACACTGCCGGCAGGCAGGGTCCGCAGCGCACCATCGAGCCGATCAGGTACTCGTTGCCCACCGCGCCGACCGCCAAGACCGCTGCCGCCGCAAGCGGCGCGCGGCGCTCCCAGGCCA
>JASHUE010000292.1:0-2981 GCA_030040195.1 Streptosporangiaceae bacterium
GAGGGGGCGTCGCGGCGGGGGGAGACCCCGGAGGAGGCCAGCGAGGCCGAGCGGCGGGCGACGATCCCGCGCGAGGTGCTGGTGCCCGAGCTGCCGCCGGACACCGAATCGCTCGAGGAATGGCTGGCCGCCCGGCGCGGCAGCCGGGTCAGCATCCGGGTGCCGCAGCGCGGGGACAAGAAGGCACTCCTGGAGACCGTCGGGCGCAATGCCTCGGAGTCGCTGGCGCTGCACAAGATGCGCCGGGCCAGCGACCTGACCACGCGCAGCGTCGCGATGCACGAGATCCAGGAGGCGCTGGGCCTCGATGAGGCGCCACTGCGGATCGAGAGTTACGACGTCTCGAACCTCCAGGGCACGCACGTCGTGGCGTCCATGGTCGTGTTCGAGGATGGCCTGGCCCGCAAGTCGGAGTACCGCAGGTTCGCGATCAAGGGCGTCGACGGCTCTGACGACGTCGCCGCGATTAATGAGGTGATCAGCCGGCGGTTCCGGCGGTACCTGGACGAGCAGGCCGCGGGGTTCGCGCCGGAGACCGATCCCGAGGCGATCGGCGTGGCCGAAGCGCGGCGGAAATTCTCCTACCCGCCAAACCTGCTCGTGATCGACGGAGGGCCCGCGCAGGTCGCCGCGGCGGTCCGGGCGCTCGACGACCTCGGCGTGGTCGACGTGGCCGTGTGCGGGCTGGCCAAGCGGCTGGAGGAGGTCTGGCTGCCGGGCGAGAACGAGCCCGTGATCCTGCCCCGCAGCAGCGAGGGGCTGTACCTCCTGCAGCGAGTCAGGGACGAGGCTCACCGGTTCGCGATCACCTACCACCGGGCGAGGCGGGCAGCGGCGCTGACCGCCAGCGAGCTGGACACCGTGCCCGGGCTTGGCCCGGCGCGGCGGGCTACGCTGCTGCGGCAGTTTGGCTCGCTGCGGCGACTGACCGCGGCGACGGAGGAGGAGATCGCGCAGACACCGGGATTCGGGCAGGTGACGGCGCATGCCGTGTACGCGGCGCTGCACCCGGACACTGGCAACGCGCAGCTGGCGGGCAATGGGGGGGCGGAGCGTGACCGGTGAGGGGACTACCCAGGAGATCGTGATCATCACGGGGTTGTCCGGCGCCGGCCGGAGCACGGCGGCCAAGTCGCTCGAAGACCTGGACTGGTTCGTCGCCGATAACATTCCGGCGGGCCTGCTGCCGACAATGGCCGATCTGGCGCTACGGGCCGGGGGAACGGTGCCGCGGCTGGCGGCGGTCGTCGACATCCGCAGCCGGGCCTTCTCCACCGACCTGAAGTCGGCGATCGGCGAGCTGAACGCGCGCGGCGTGCGGCCTTACGTCGTCTTCCTCGAGGCGTCGGACGAGACTCTCGTGCGGAGGTTCGACAGCGTGTCGCGGCCGCACCCGCTGCAGGAGGGCGGCCGGGTCACCGACGGCATTGCCGCCGAGCGCGAGTTGCTGGCCGGCCTGCGGACGGATGCCGACCTGGTGCTGGACACCACCGCGCTGAACGTGCACGAGCTGCGGGCCAGGATGCGAGACGCATTCGCCACCGAGGCGGAAGCCGCGCTCAGGGTGAGCGTCGTATCGTTCGGCTACAAGCATGGCCTGCCCGTGGACGCCGACATGGTCGCGGACTGCCGGTTCCTGCCGAACCCGCACTGGATTCCCGAGCTCGCCCCGCTGACCGGGCGGGACAAGCCGGTCATCGACTACGTGCTCGGCCAGCCGGGCGCCTCGGATTTCCTTGACGCGTTCGCGCGGGCCGTCAAGATCGCGCTGGCGGGCTATGACAAGTCGGGCCGGCACTACGTGCTCATCGCCGTGGGCTGCACCGGCGGCAAGCACCGCAGCGTCGCGATGGCCGACGAACTGGCCAGGCGCCTGGCGCCCGACTGGCTGGGCATCCAGGTGACGCACAGGGACATCGGCCGTGAATAGCCGCCCGCTGAATCGTCGCGTGGTGGCCTTCGGCGGCGGCCATGGCCTCTACGCCTCGCTGTCGGGTCTGCGCCGCGTGACGCGCAACCTCACCGCGATCGTGACGGTCGCCGACGACGGCGGGTCAAGCGGCAGGCTCAGGCGCGAGTTCGGCGTGCTGCCCCCTGGCGACCTCAGGATGGCGCTCGCCGCCCTCTGCGGCGATGACGCCTGGGGCACCACCTGGAGCGAGGTCATCCAGCACCGGTTCACGGGTGAGGAGGGGATCGGCGGGCATGCCGTGGGCAACGTCCTGATCGTCGCGCTGTGGGAGCTGCTCGGTGACACGGTGCAGGGCCTCGACTGGGTGGCCAGGCTCCTCGGCGCGCACGGCCGGGTCCTGCCGATGGCGTCGGTTCCGCTGGACATCGTGGCGGAAGTAGAAGGGGCAGACCCGGACAGGCCGGACGAGCTGAGTACGGTTCGTGGCCAGGTCGCCTGCGCGACGACGACGGGCCGGGTACGGTCGATATCACTAATACCCGCTAACCCGCCAGCGTGCCCGGAAGCGGTGCAGGCAATCGGGGAGGCGGACTGGGTAGTACTCGGGCCTGGCTCGTGGTTCACCAGCGTGCTGCCGCACCTGCTGGTCCCCGAGCTGGCCTCGGCACTGGTAGGCACTCGCGCGCGGAGGCTGGTTGCGCTGAATCTGGCTCCGCAACCCGGTGAGACCGCGGGGTTCTCGCCGCACGCCCACCTTGAGGTCCTCGCCGAGCATGCGCCGGCTCTGTCGATCGACGTCGTGCTCGCCGACCGCGAGGCCACGCGCGGAGCCACGGCGGAGCTGGAGAAGGCCGCGGGACTGCTTGGCGCCCGGCTCGTGCTGGCAGACCTGGCCATGGGGGACGGCTCGCCGCGCCACGACCCGCGGCGCCTTGCGGGGGCATTCGCGCAGATATTCGAGGGGGAGTGAGGCCGATGGCGCTGACCGGCTTGGTGAAGGACGAACTCAGCCGGGTCAGTGTGCTCAAGCCATGCTGCCGCAAGGCCGAGGTGTCCACCGTCCTGCGGT
>JASHUE010000293.1:0-8667 GCA_030040195.1 Streptosporangiaceae bacterium
AGAAAAGTCGTCGTGCTGCCGCCGGTCGGCTGGCCGCCGGGGTTTGGCTGCCCGGTCGAGACGTCGGCGAGCGTCCAGCCTGACCGCACTATGGACCACGGGACCCCGGCGAGGGTACCCGTCTGACCGGCCGGGAGCATACGCGGGGCGATCCGCTTAGTGACCGGAGCGGTCGTGCCGGCACTGGCCGATGGGCCGGCCTTGCTCCGGCCGAACGCGAGGTAGGCGACCCCGCCGATGCCCAGCAGCGCGATCACGGCCACGATCGCGATCAGCCGTCGGTTCCCGCCCGCCTGGCCGGGCCGCGAACGCGAGCCGGGGAAAGCGTCGGCCGGGGAGTCGGAGCCGGTGCTGGCAGTTGGTTGCAGCGGCCAGTCCGGATCGGCACCAGCGCCGGCCGGCCAGGCCGTCCCCGCGCCCGCCGCGCCGCCTGCCAGGGCCGAGGTTGGCTGGGCAGCCGCTGCCTGGTACGGGGCTGCATCGTATGGGTTCTCAGGGCGGCCAGATGCGCCGTTGCCGCGGCCGGTTACCGCGCCTTCGGAGTCTGGTACCCGCGATCCCGCCCCAGCCCGCGGCCGGTACATCCCCGGCCAGGTCCCGCTGTCGGAGGGCGGCGGCGGCCCGGTCGGCTGGGCCCGGCGTCGCTCGAAGGCTTCCTTGGCGGCATCCAGCACCCACCCCGCCGGGTCCCGGTAGCCGGAGACCTCGTACCACTGCTGGTAAGCCCGCGCGTAGGCCTCGCGGATAGCGTGATCGGCCTGGGGATCTCCGGCCGCCAGCGCGTGCATCTGGCTGGTGACGCTGGACACGGTCCTGGCGTAGAAGGCGTCGAAGGTCTCAGGCTGGCGCATCCGCATCTCCCACCGCTCTGCCCCGAGGCAGAAGCTTGCCAGGTCTTGCCCTGGAACTGCACACCATCGGCGAAAGCGACGCGGCACGCCCAGATCGTTACTTAACCGATGAATCTGCTGGGGAGAGCGAGGACAGACTATCGGCTAGCTCACGTCGTGTTCGACCCATACGTTGGGCTCGACGTAGACGGCGTGGTCATGCTCGACGTCGCAGTGCACTGGCACCACGGCTTCGGGCACGATGACGTCTCCGGTCCGATCGAATGGCAGCCCGGTCCACTCCCGCCACTCCGCCAGCGAACCGACCATCACCATCGAGGCCGGCGCCGGGCGCAGGATGCGGCCGCCGGCCCGCACGTGCACGCGCAGCCACGGGTCCACGGGGAGCCCGTCGTCGCGCGTCATCGTGATGTACTCCGACATCGGCAGGTGCGGGTACTGGTGCTTGGCATTCGGCCGGACCGGCGCCACTAGCGTGGACAAGCCCGCCGCACGCACCGCTGCGCGCACCGCCGCGAGCATGTCGTGCGACAACCCGGTGCCCTGATGAGCCCGGCCGATCGCGATCTCCACCGCCGAGGCGATGTCCGGCGCCTGACCCTGGAGCTTGTCGTTGAAGGCCCAGATCGTGACCCGGTCCAGGCCGCCGTCGGGCAGCGTGCCCCGGTTTGGCCGGTCAAGCGCGAACGCGAGGGCCCGGCCGGTCGCTACCACCGCATCGTTGTGGTCGGTCGCCACCACGCACAGGTGCGGGAACGTCGGCGCCACCTGCCAGTAGAGCGCGTTTGCGACCGGGTCGCGGCCCATGAATTCCGGCCAGGTGGAGTCCACCTCGTAGACCCGGTCGATCAGGTCGGGCCGCTGGTCGAGACGGTGGATCGTGATGGCGGACACGGCTCGTTACGTTATAGGGGCAAAGCGGCCGGTCGCACCGCGTTTTCCGGGCGGCGTCGGCTCGCGCTGGCAGTGAATGGCTCTGGGCAGGACAGCGTCCGCGGACGCGGCGGGAGTCCCTGCGAACAGGCAGAAGCCCGACCCGCGATAATCGCGTCGTGCCTGATATTCACCCCGATGCCGTCATCGACGCACTGGCCAGCGACCCGAAGCTCAGGGGTTTCGTGCGCGACGGCAGGATCGAGAAGATCCCCGCGAAGCTGTCGCGGCGCCGCGAGCTGCTCGACGTCGTTGCCCAGGGGTTCGAGCCGGGCGTGCGGTATCCCGAGCCCGTGGTGGACGACTTCTTGCGTAAGCTCCATCCCGACCACGCCGCGCTGCGCCGTTACCTGGTGGACGAGGAGTTCCTCGACCGCGCCAGCGGTGAGTACTGGCGGATCGGCGGAACCACCCAGACGTCGTAGGCCGCGGTCCGACCGCGTCCGCCGGGATAAAACCCACTCAGCTCAGGCTGGCCAGGCGCGCGATGGCCGCGTCAATCCGCTCGTCGGTGGCGGTGAGGGCGACCCTGACGTGGCGGACGCCGGCCGGGCCGTAAATCTCCCCTGGGGCGACCAGGATCCCTAGCTCGGCCAGCTTGGAGACCGAGGCCCAGCAGTCCAGTCCCTCATGTGAGGCCCATAGGTAAAGACCGGCCTCGGAGTGCTCTACCGCCCATCCGGCGGCCTCGAGCGCCGGACGCAGCCGTGCCCGACGGGCCGCGTACCTGGCCCGCTGGTGCTCGGCGTGGTCATCGTCGGCCAGCGCGGCGGCCATGGCGGCCTGTATCGGCGCCGGGACCATCATCCCCGCGTGCTTCCTGATCTCGAGTAGCTCGGCCACGAGCGCCGGGTCTCCGGTCACGAACCCGGCCCGGTAACCCGCGAGGTTAGACCGCTTGGACAGGGAGTGCACGGCCAGCAGGCCGGCGTGGGACCCTTCGCAGACATCCGGATGCAGCACCGACAGCGGCGTCGTCTCCCAGCCGAGGTCTATGTAGCACTCATCCGAGGCGAGCACCGCCCCGTGCTCCCGCGCCCAGCCGACGACCTTGCGCATGTGCCCGGCCGGCAGGACCTTCCCGGTCGGGTTGGAGGGAGAGTTCAGCCAGGCTAGCCGGACTCGCTGGGGGCCGATTGAGACTAGCCCGTCGGTGGCCACCGGCCGGGCACCAGCTAGCCGAGCGCCGACGTCATAGGTCGGATAGGCCAGTTCAGGGAACACGACGATGTCGGACGGCCCGCAGCCAAGTAGCGTCGGCAGCCAGGCGATGAACTCCTTGGTCCCGATCACCGGCAAGATTGCGTCCGGCGGGACCGTGACGGCGTGCCGGCGGGCCAGCCAGCCCGCCGCTGCCTCCCTGACGGCCGCTGTCCCGGCGGTCGCCGGGTAGCCCGGCGAATTGGCCGCGCCGGCCAGCGCCTCCATCACGACGCGCGGGACCGGGTCGACGGGCGTGCCGACCGAGAGATCGACGATCCCGCCCACGTGGGCGCGCGCGATCCGCGCGTCCGTGGCCAGGGCGTCCCAGGGGAAGGCCGGCAGCCGGCTAGCCAGCGTCGGCGGGGTCTGCGAGCCGGCGGCCGGGGTCGCGGGCGCCGGCTCTGTGCTGCGCACTCTGCCCGGCCAGGATGACGCTATTCGGCCGCCTGCGGCGGCAGCGCGGCCACGAGCGGGTGGTCGGCGTTGATCTTCCCGGTCTTGGATGCGCCGCCAGGCGAGCCAAGATCATTGAAGAACTCCACGTTGGCCTTGTAGTAGTCCTTCCACTGATCCGGCACGTCGTCTTCGTAGAAGATGGCCTCAACCGGGCAGACGGGCTCGCAGGCGCCGCAGTCCACGCACTCATCCGGGTGGATGTACAGCATCCGCTCGCCCTCGTAGATGCAGTCGACCGGACACTCTTCGATGCAGCTCTTGTCGAGCACATCGACGCAAGGCTGAGTGATGATGTACGTCACTTCTGAGCTCTCCTCTTCGCTTCCGCGCCCCTGCTGCACTCAGCAGTCCTACTGCACTCAGCGGTTCGACTGACCCAAGTGTTGCGGCTTAACACCAGTATCGGTTTCCCTGCGGATCGCGGCGCAAGGGCCCGGTCCCCTGGGGATGGCAGGCTATCAGCCAAACACCACGGTAGTAGCCAGGGCCGGCGCCTGCGCCACCGACCGGGACGAGGACGAAAGCGAGGAAGGAGAGGAGGAGCCACTCCTGGCTCGCTGGCGGACCCAGCTACCCGAAGCCTGGGTGGCAAACCACTCATAACCCAGGTACCGGACATCGCTGATGCCATAGCTGCTGGCATGTGAGATGAGCCAGGCCGCCACCGCCCAGCCCAGGCTGGACCGGTCCACCCGGATCGCCATCGCCGGGTCGTCGGCCCGATCGCTCCGCAGATAGCCGAATGCGCTGGTCAGAGCGGCTGCAGCCGCCGCTAGCCGCGGCTTGCCGGTCGGGCTGGCGTAATAGCAGGACAGCGCGTGCGGCTCGACGCCGTAGAACGCGCTGGCGAGCTGGGCGCCCACGGTCGCGTACTGGTCGTAGGCATAACCATCGGCGCTGCGCTGGACCGCCTGGGCCGCCTCGTAGACCGGCATCCGCAGGTAGCCAGGGACGGCCACCAGGGCCGCGAAGAATCGGCCGGAGGCATAGACCGGGTTCATGATCTCCTGCGGCGTGCCCCAGCCCATTGACGGCCGTTGCTGGAAGACGCCGAGCGAGTCGCGGTCGCCGTAATTCAGATCGGCCATTTTGGATTCCTGGAGCGCGGCCGCGTACGCGATCGTCACCGCCCTGATGGGCAGGTCGTGCCGGGCCGCCACGCCGGCGATGGTCGCGGCGATGGCGGCCTGACTGACAGTCAGCGGCAGCGGCTGCCTGTCGGCGACGGCCGTGCACGAGGTCGGTTGCGGGATCAGCGGAACGTGCTTGACCTTCACCACGTAGTAGACGCCCGCCACGATAAGCAGTACTACGAGTGCCGCGGCCACGCGGGCCAGCCGCGACGAGCGGACCGGCTGCGGGCTGTTCGGCACGGTACGAAGCTACCCTCTCCTCGCGACGCTAGGCTGCGTCCCCATGAACGCTTTGCCTGACGAGTCGGCTTCGGCCGATGCCACCAGCCCCCCTGCCCCGGCTTCGCCGTTGCCATCGGTCATCGACGAGCTATGGGATCGGCGGGCCGACCTAACTCCCGACGACACGGTGGCTTCCGAGCAGGTGGTGGCCGCTGTCGACATGATCGACTCGGGCCGGGCGCGCACCGCGTGGGTGGCCGGCGATTCCGGCCAGGTCGTGGTCGATGAGCGCGCCAAGCGGGCGATCCTGCTGGCATTCCGCGTCCTGCCGATGGTCGAATCCCAGGTTGGCGATTTCCGCTACAACGACCGCGTGCCGCTGACGACGCGGCTCGACGGGGTTCGGGCGGTGCCTGGGTCGATCGTTCGCTGGGGGGCCTACGTGGCGCCGGGTGCGGTGCTGATGCCGTCGTTTGTCAACATCGGCGCTTACGTCGACTCCGGCACGATGGTCGACACCTGGGCAACGGTCGGCTCGTGTGCTCAGATCGGCAGGAACGTGCACCTGGCCGGCGGCGTGGGCATCGGCGGCGTGCTCGAGCCGCCCAACGCCGTTCCCGTGGTCATCGAGGATGACGCATTCATCAGCTCGCGCTGCATGGTCGTCGAGGGGGCGAGGGTCCGGGCCGGGGCCGTGCTCGGTGCCGGCACCATCCTCACGAAGACAACGCACGTGATTGACGTGCAGACCGGCGAGGAACTGGCGCGCGGTGAGGTGCCGGCCTGGTCGGTTTGTGTCGGCGGCACCCGGACGAGGAAATTCGACGGCGGTGAGTTCGGCCTGCCGTGCGTGCTCGTGCTCAAGCGGTTGCCAGAAGGCAGCGCCCACGACAAGGCGGCGCTCAACGAGATTCTGCGCGATCACGGGGTTAGCGGCTGATTCGAGCGGAACGAGGTGGTCGCCGCCAGCCACGGGTTCGCCGGCGAGTGCGGTCCTGGCCACAGGATTGTGCCAGCTACCTTAGCGGGCATGAGCCTCAACTCCGAGTCCCGGCGGCGGCTGCGCCGGCAGGGCCCAGCCACGCTGCGTGGCAAGCACATCCCGAAGACCACGACGGACCAGCGCCTGCTCGACTGGCGCGGGCCCAGCGACTGGGTGCATACCGATCCGTGGCGGGTGCTGCGCATTCAGGCCGAGTTCGTGGAGGGCTTCGGGTTGCTGGCCGAGCTGGGCCAGGCCGTATCGGTGTTCGGCTCGGCTCGCTCGCCGGTCGGCAGCGCCGAGTATGAGTGCGCCGAGTTGATTGGCGCCGGGCTGGCGAAGGCCGGCTATGCGGTGATCACCGGCGGGGGCCCAGGGGTCATGGAGGCCGCCAATAAGGGCGCCGTCAGCCAGGGCGGCGTGTCGGTCGGTCTCGGCATCGAGTTGCCGCTGGAGCAGGGCCTCAACGAGTACGTCGAGATCGGGCTGGAGTTCCGGTATTTCTTCGTGCGCAAGACGGTGTTCGTCAAGTACTCGCAGGCGTTCGTGGTGCTGCCTGGCGGCTTCGGCACCCTGGACGAGCTATTCGAGGCGGTTACGCTCGTGCAAACCGGCAAGATCACGCAGTTCCCGATCGTTCTCGTCGGCAGTGAGTACTGGCGCGGGCTGCAGGACTGGATCACCGGCACGCTGCTGGCCGAGGGCAAGATCTCGCCTATGGACCCCGAGCTGCTGAGGGTTGTCGACGACCCGGCCGAGGTGGTCCGGATCATCGTTGACGCCCACAGCCAGGGCACTGGCCGCCGCAACGGCTACGACATGACCTGAGCTGAGCGTTCCGGCCGGGCGGGTTCAGGCGGGCGCGGCGGAACGGTCTGCGAGCGCCCCGGCACCGGTCGGGCCCGCTCAGGAAGGCGCGGCGGGCAGCTCCGCGAGCGCGCCCCGGCACCGGGCGGGCGCGCGGAGGCACGAGCATGGCGTCTCGCGTGGCACGATTCTCGTGTGTCGGTTGTCATCATCCTCGCGGCCCTGGCGATCCTTGGCGGCATCGTCGTGGTCGCCATGGGTCGTGGTGGCGAGCTAGCGGGGCCGACTGAGGACTCGCCGCCCGTCGCGGACTTCGAGACCGGGGCTGATGTCGCGCGGTACCGGCCTCCGCCGGCCCTGCTTGGCTACCATGCCGGGGCCACCGAGTACGCGCTCCTGCTCGCAGGCCGGGCCCTTGCCGACCGCGACGCGGAGATCGCGTGGCTGCGCTCCCGGCTCAGCGAACTGCAGCCCGAGGGCGAGCGCAAGGAAGGTGCGCTGCTTGACCTGCCGCGCTCGGGCGAGATGGCTGAGGGCGCGAGCGAGGCCCTTGAGCCGGCCCGCCCCGCTGAATCGGTCACTCAGGGCAGCCAGGCTCCGGGCAGCGGTGACGACTCGTGAGCGAGTCCGCGGGGAGCACCGGTCAGGCCGCGCCCGGTCCTGACGGCCTGCTGCGGTGTCCGTGGAGCCTAGGCGCCCCCGAGTACCTGCCCTACCACGACACCGAATGGGGCAGGCCGGTCCACGACGACAACGCGCTCTTCGAGCACCTGTGCCTCGAGGCATTTCAGTCCGGCCTGTCGTGGCTCACGATCTTGCGCAAGCGCGAGAACTTCCGGGCCGCGTTCGGTGCCTTCGATATCGAGACCGTGGCACGCTTCGGTCAGGACGATGTCGCTCGCCTGCTGGCCGATACAGGCATTGTCAGGAACCGGGCCAAGATCGAAGCGGCGATCGGGAATGCCAGGGCGGTCGTGGCGCTGCCGGTTGGGCTAGGCGAGCTGATCTGGAGGTTCGCGCCTCATCACATTGAAGCGCCGGTCAGCCTGTCCGACGTGCCGTCCTCATCGCCGGAGTCCAAGGCCCTGTCGAAGGAGTTGCGCCGTCATGGATTCTCCTTCACCGGACCGGTGACGGCATACGCGACCATGCAGGCGTGCGGGGTTGTGAACGACCATCTGGCCGCGTGCGTCATCAGGGACGCGGGACGCGTCGCCTCGTCGTGAAACTCCCGGCCGTCCGGTCGCGTGTGCGCTGGCGGAGGGGGTGCGTGCTCGGCCGCAGCACAGGCATTCGCGCCGGTGCGTGAACGTGTTGTCGGGGGCAGAAAGATGAGGGAAGAATATTCGGGAACTAGCAAATACCAATACTAGACATATTGTCCGTCCGCGATTTGGCCTGGTCATGGCCGGCAAGCGTCAAATTCGACCGATGACAGCGTCCTCCCGCCACCAAGCTCTGCACGAAGCCCGGGCTCGGCCACGCCAGCGACGATGAGGAGCCCGCCCACCCGGCGCAATCAGGTCTCTGCCGGGATGCAGGCCGATCGCGAAGAGTCGCCTGCACGCGCTCGTGCTCGAACTCAGGGAACGCAACCTGTGAGCGCTGTCAGACGCCCGCGTGATCGGCTTGCTCGCCGCTGGTTTTGGCGCTCGGCGTCATTTCAGCGAGTGAATCTAATGGCACCGGAATCGGCGCTTAATGATGCTGTTGCACCATCGTGACGGAGGCGTTTCCGTCGCATGTAATGGTGGACGTCAGAGTGCGCCAGGGTAGCCTGCGGGGCGTGATGGTCGCGCGGGCGTCCGTCGGCCACGCGAGCGAAGCTCGAACGCCTGAGGACGCCTCGGGGAAGTGCGGACTTCGGCTGCTGAGGTCGGCGGCCCATGGTGAGGAGGATCGGGCTTGAGCGAGTGTTGTGCGACCCCGGCGTGGCGGGCGGGCCTGGCCACCGGGCGGCGCCCGGCGCGGCAGCCCGCCATGAGGACGTCATGAGGACGTCATGAGCCGGAAGCCTGCCGCCGACAGCCTCGGGATCGATCTCGCGAGCCTGACCTGGCGGCGCCCGGGCGGGGCGGGG
>JASHUE010000294.1:0-4901 GCA_030040195.1 Streptosporangiaceae bacterium
CGTGGGCGTGAGCCCGGCAGCCCGGAGCGCGTGAGCTCGGCCGAAGGGCCTGCGGGGCTTCGGGTTTGCCTCGCCCGCAAGCCGTGACCGCCGTCCGGGCGGAAGGGACGCGACGGTGACTGCCCGGCCTCTGAGCGCACGCTCGTCACCCGACGATCTCGCCCTCTCCGGGCGACCGGTTGGCCGGGCGAGTGTCCTGTGCCCGCGAGACGAGTCGGGACCGAAACCTCGTGGCCGGCCCCCATGGTCATTTACCGGGTCTGATGAGACGGTAGAGGCGGACGTGCGAAGGGATACAGATATGAATACGGGCTTTCAGTCGCCGGCCAGTGCTGGCGCTCGTGGCAGGGTTGAGACGATGCTGGATCAGCTGGCCGGGCCGTGGTGGATGTTCCTGGTCACCGGGATCGGATGGCTGGTCATCGCTCTGATCGTCTTGCGGTTCCGGGTTTCCTCGGTCCTCGCTGTCGGCGTGCTCATGGGCGTGGTTTTTCTCGGCGGCTGGTTCAGTGAGCTCCTCATCGCCTCGATCCGGTCGCGGTGGCGCTGGGCGCATGTGGCGATGGCGATTGCGTTCCTGTTCGCGGCCTGCTGGTCGTTCGCGAGCCCGTTTGGCGCGTTCTGGGCGCTGGCCACGATCTTCGGGCTGCTCCTGATCTTCCGCGGCAGCCTCGACCTGGTCACCTCGATCTCTTCGCGAGAGATCAATCCGGCGTGGTGGCTCGGCATGACCGCGGGCGTACTGGAGATCCTGCTCGGCTTCTGGGTCTCACAGCAGGAGTTCCCGGCACGGGCGCTGCTATTGCTGATCTGGGTTGGGTTCTTCGCGCTGTTCCGGGGTTTCTCCGACATCCTCCTGGCGTTCGAGGTGCGCGGGGCGGAGCGCAAGTAGGTCGCTGCGAGGCTGTCAGCCTCGGCCGGTGCTCCCTACATGTCCAGGACGAGTTCGGTGCTTGGCTGTGCGCAGCAGATGAGCACCTGCCCGTCCGCCGGCAGCTCCAGCGGATGCGGGCTATAGCTGATGTCGCCGGACACCAGCGGCGTGACGCAGGTGTGGCAGACGCCGGTACGGCAACTCCACCTGGTGGGAACGTCGCAGGCCTCGGCAAGCTCGAGCACCGTACGGGCGTCGCCGCCGAATGGGGTGGTGATGCCGCTGCGAGCGAAGGTGACCGCCGGCCCGGTGCCCGGCGAGCCCGGCGGCTGATGCGGGGGTACGGTTGCCTGGCCGGTGAGCCCGGGGTTGATCGCAGCCAGCGTCCCGAACAGCTCGGTGCGAATCGCGCCGGCGCCGAGTCCGATCGCAGTCAGCGCGCCCTGCATGTCGGCCATGAACGATGTCGGACCGCAGATGTAGGCGCTCGCATCGGCTGGGATGCCCAGGTCGGCCAGTGCGCGCGCGGTCAGGCGTCCCTCGGTGGCGTGGGCACGACGGCGCTCGGTCGGCGTGGCCGCGCTATAGAACACGTACTCGCGGGCTTGCGGCAGGGCGGCCAGTAGCGCGTGCGCCTCAGCCGCGAAGGGGTGCTCGCGAGGTCCGCGGGCCCCGTGCAGCCACCAGGTTGCCCGTGCGCTGTGGCGGGCGGCGAGTTCGTGCAGCATGCACAGCAGCGGCGTGACCCCGATTCCGGCGGAGACGAGCAATACGGGCCGCGCGGCGTCGTCGAGGAGGAAATCGCCGCGGGGCGCGGCCACGTCCAGCACAGATCCCGGCCGGAGGCGGCTCGTGAGATATCTGCTGGCGGTGCCGTGCGGCTCGCGTTTGACGCTGATCCGGTAGGTACCAGCGTCAGGTGCCGAGGACAGCGAGTAGTTGCGCACCAGTCCTGGTTGCCCGGCGCCGTCGATCCGCAGCGTGAGGTACTGCCCGGCCTGGGCGGCCGGCAGCCCGGTGCCGTCAGGCGCGGCGAGGTAGATCGAGGACACGGTCTGGTTTTCCCTGACGATCTCGGTGACACGCAGCTTACGGAACGCGGGCCATGCCGGTCCCGGTCCTTCGGCCGTCCCGGTGGCCGGTGCCGCCGTCTTGTCATGACCCTCGTCGGCTGCCAGCAGGTCGCGAAACGAATCCCGCCAGCCGGGGCTGAGGGCGGGAATCGTCAGCGCGGTCTGCAGCTTGGCCTTCTCGTGGCCAGGGAGATAGAGCAGTGCGTCGGTGTCGGCCACCGACAGCGCTCCGGGTCCGGTCCTGGCCTTAATGATCTTGTCGCCGGCGCGGATGTGCCCCTCGGCGATGACGCGCATGTAGAAGCCCGGCCGGTGATGGGCGACGAGCAGGGCGGGCAGTTCCGGCTCGCCAAGCCTGATGCCGACCCGGTAGCACGTGACGCGCGGCTGGGTCACCTCGAACTCGGCCTCGCCGATGCGGTAACGGTCGCCGATGCAGACTTCGTTGTCGGCCAGGCCGTCGACGGTGAGGTTTTCTCCGAACTGGCCGTAGCCGAAATCGCTGCGGCCGAAGTGCCGCTGCCAGTACCGGTAGGACTCGATCTGGTACACGAGCACGGCCCGCTGCTCCCCGCCGTGCCCCGCGGTATCGCCCTGGCCGTCGCCGTCGATGTTGAGGCGCCGGACCATGGCCGGGCCGTCCACCGGATGCTTCCAGACGCCGGTGTGCACGGTCTTCCCCTGCCAGGACACGTCTTTCGGCATGCCAACGTTGACCGACAGGAGCGTCGCCGTACGGGTCACCGCTGCCTGCCGGGGGCAACCTCATCGATGGTCAGGTCCCGGTCGGGCCCGTGCGGGACCACGCTCTGACCGGGCTCCTGCCGCAGCTTGGTCCCGTCCAGGCGCACGTCGACCTTGTCCGGCTCGAAGGAGACCATCCCGGCTATGCGCTGGACCTCGGTCCAGGCACTCTCGTACGACCACGCCGCCCGCCGAACGCCAGCCAGGTCCCAGTAGCTGCACAGGCCCTTGTACGGGCAGAATGTCTGGCCACTGGCCGGCGTCAGCGCGGTCTCATCGACGTCGTCGCGGGGGACGTACCATCGCGGTGCGAATCCGGACTCGTAAAGAGCGAGGGGACGAGTGGTGTCCGCGATGGCGCGGTCGCCCGCCCGCACCGTTAGGTGCCGGCTTGCCTGCCGGATGTCGATGCGGTGGTACATGTCGGCAGCGTGCCCCACGATCCGCTCTTCTTCCTCATAAAAGGCATCCATGGCGCGCCAGGCGAACGCGACGCGTCCCTCCAGCTCGCCGGCATAGCCCGGCAGTTCGGTGTGCTGCCACGCCGCGCGCGGTCTGTGCTGCTCGCTGGCCTGGACATCATGCCAGGCGGTCATCCCGAGATCCTCGTGCCGGGTGGCGTGCTGGCTGGGCTGGAGCACACCCGAGGCCAGGTCGCTGAGGGGAAAGTACGCGACCGGATAGCGGCCAGGTTGGTGCAGCAGCACGACATCTTCGCTGTCAGCGATCCACATGCCGCCGAACCGGACCCGCATGCGCCGGCGCAGCGGCTCGACGTACAGCAGCCGCGCGGGAAGCGGCCCGGGAACGAGGAACCGGCCGATGGCCCCCGGTGCAAGCGGTCCTTGCTGCCACGATAGGCCCATTACAGTCCTCCCCGTATGCCGCGCAGACGCGTCGCCGGGAGCAGCGCCAGGCACGCCTTGACGACCCCAAATGACCGTCCCCGACGATCGCACTACTGGGGACTATGCGCCCGTTCGCGTGCCGATCGCATCCCCCGGCGGCTAGTCCCGACGGTTAACAGGCTCTGAGCGCACGACAGATCGCCGCGACTTCCCTGGTGGAGCTTCCCCTTGTGGAACTGCCCCGCGGCGCGTCCGGCCATGCGATGTCGGCCGAACATCCCAGATGACCCAGGCTGCTGGCATCGCCCGGTTCGCCAGGTTTGTCGGGCCCCGGATCGTGACCAGTGCGAGGTTGAATGCGGCGATCGCGGCTGCGCCCGGACGCAATCGTTCCGCCGGTCCGTGCCTTGCTTTCCGGCCGTGGCGGAGTCTTCAGCCGCGTGCTCGCCGGCCGGCCGAGTAGACGGCGCGGACGTTCGTCTTGAGGTTGGGAAGGTCAAACGGATCGCCGGCCAGGACGACGATGTCGGCGAGCATGCCTGGCCTGATAGTGCCGGTCCGGTCGGCGAGGCTCAGCAACTCGGCCGCCGACCGGGTCGTGGCGATCAGGACCTGCGCCGGCGTCATGCCTCCGGCGGCCATCAGCGGCAGCTCATCAAGATTGCTGCCGTGCGGTCCGACACCGCTGTCGGTACCCATGGCGACCTTCACTCCGGCTGCCACCGCCCGCGCGAACGCATCCGCATGCGCGGCCATGACCTCCTCGGCCTTAGCGACCACGCCGTCGGGCAGCTGGCTGCCCCCCTTTGCTTCTCTGAGCACGGCATGCGGAGCCACCAGGGTGGGGACGAGCCATGCGCCAGAGCTGAGCATCATGTCGATGGCCTCGTCATCGAGGTAGATGCCATGCTCGATGGACCGCACACCGGCACGGAGCGCATTCTTGATTCCGTCGGTCGCCTGAGCGTGCGCCATCACGGGCAGCCCAGCGGCTGCAGCTTCGGCCATCAGCGCGTCCAGTTCATCCGGCCGGAACTGGGCGTGCTTCGGGCTATCGCGGGGCGAAAGCACGCCGCCCGAGGTGTGCACCTTGATGACGTTGGCACCAGCCCGGATGACCTCGCGCACGCGCTTGCGTACCTCTTCTGGCCCGTCGACGACGCCTGCGGGGCGGCCCGGGTGGGGCGACATGAGGAACGTGGTTATCCCTGAGGGCATCCAGCCGTCGCCGTGGCCCCCCGTCTGGCTCAGCGCGCTGATCGCGATCTGCATGCGCGGACCGTCGATCAGGCCGTCCTCAACGGCGCGCTGTACACCGAGGTCGGCCCCCCCGGCGTCGCGCACCGTGGTGATGCCGCAGTC
>JASHUE010000295.1:0-3734 GCA_030040195.1 Streptosporangiaceae bacterium
GCCGGGCAGACCACAGACGGCAACTACCCGGGCTCCGCCGGCGCCGCGCCCGGCGGCGGCGGTGGCGGCGGCCAGGCCTACTCCGTTGTTGAGGCAGGTGGCAACGGCGCGGCCGGGCGGGTCACCATCACCTGGGCCAACGGCTCGCAGACCTGGAGCACGCCCGGTGTCTACATATGGACCGCGCCATAGTCGGCCGGTCAGCCGTTGCCGCGGGAGCGGAGCAGGTCGAGCACCCGCCGGTAGTTCCGTCGTGACTCGCGCTCGCGGTAGGCGGGATCGCTGTCCTCGTAACCGCGGTGGCGCGCCTGCCGCACGGGGAGCGGCTCGTCCGGCACCACCAAGGCCCCAAGCCGGCCGAGCCGCAGGGAGAACTCCAGGTCAGCGTTGCGGTAGAACCGGGCCCTGCCCGGCAGGCCCCCAGCCGCCACGGCTGCCTCTGCCCGAACGGCCATCAGGTAGGCAAGCACGGCCGTGACCCGCCCTGGCCCGGACTCGTGAAAACTCTGCAGGTCGGGGTCGGGATCGGCCCCGTGCCAGCCGGCCGCGACCACTCCGTCGGCGGCCAGCGCCGCCAGCAGCGGGCTGATCGCGTCGCCGGTCAGGATCGTGGATGTTTCCATGATGATGTGCACCGGGGCGGGGTCGGCGCGCAGCAGCGCGTTGCGGCCGGCCGACCAGCCGGGGCTGCTGGCCACGTGCCAGGCCTCGATCCGGTCCTGATGGGCCATCGCCAACTCGGCCAGCGCGTTCCCGGCTCCGTTTTGGTTCCCGACGTCAAGCGCGCTGATCACCACCCCGGCGGGCGCGTGCTCCAGCAGCGCCGTCACGCACTCGCGCAGGTCGTCGGGCCAGCCCTCGACCAGCAGGCCGACCGTGGCTAGCCGGGCGCCGCCGCTGTAAGGCTCCGGCCCGGCCGGAGGGATTGCGGCCGGGTTCGCCAGCACCTTGTACCCGGGGGTGTGCGCCGGTGGTCCGGCCGAGGCGGGCGCGAGCGTGTATCCGGCGGCGGTGTCGGTGACGAGCCAGCCCAGCTCTGTGATCTGGTTGCGCAGGTCGTCGGCGGCGGCAAAGTCTCTGGCCTGCCGGGCCGCCAGGCGGCGCGCGGCCAGATCCTGCACCTGGCCAGGCACATCGCCAGGACGACCGGCGGCCGACGCCGCGGGATCGGGTCGCTGTGCCGGCTCGGGGGGACTACCCCCCGAGACTTCTCGCCGTCCTGCCACTGGCCCGCAGGCTCAGGGCAGCCGGACTACCGCCGTGGCCCTGGTCAAGACCTTGGCGCCGGCCGACCGCGCGGTGAGGGCAAGGGCGACGAGGTTGCCGTCCAGCTTGTCCGTCACTTGCCCGCTCACCTCGATCGTCGCTCCCTTGTCGTCGTCGGGGACGACCACCATCGCGGAGAAACGGACGCCGAATTCGGTAACGATCGCCCGAGGTCCGGCCCAGTCGCAGACATACCGGCCCGCCTGGGCCATCGTGAACATGCCATGCGCGATTACATCGGGCAGCCCGACCGACTTGGCAATGCGCTCGTTCCAGTGAATGAAGTTGAAGTCACCGGAGGCGCCGCAGTACTTAACCAGACTCAGCCTGGTGACTGGATAGCTCACCTCGGGCAGCTCGACGCCGACATCGACTTCGTCGAAGGTAACCTGCTCGCTCACGGCGTGATCCTCTCTGCCCCGGGGCCCGCGACGGCTAACCGACGCCCCGCTCGACCAGCGTGCCCACGGCCGTGCACACGAGCTCGCCCTGGACCGTCCGGATCTGGGTGCTCGTGGTCAGCATGACGTTACGGCCGGCATCACGGATCTCGGAGATGGTCGGCTGTGCCGTCAGCACGTCCCCGGCGACGATCGGCCGCGTGTACTCGAATCGCTGCTCGCCGTGCACGACCATGGCGTAATTCAGCCCGAGGCCAGGATCGGCCACCGCGACGGCCGAGCTCGCCATGCTGACTACGATCGCGAAGGTCGGCGGCGCGATGACATCCGCGTGCCCGGCCGCCTGAGCGGCCGCCTGATCCCGGTACAACGGGTTCGGGTCGCCTATCGCCGTGGCGAATTCGGCGATCTTGACGCGGGAGACTTCGTATGGTTCCGACTCGGGGAACGTGCGCCCGACATATTCCCGGTTAATTGCCATGCCACTCCATGCCTTCGGAGCCCGGCGCGCGGCCGGGTAAGGGCTCGCGCCCAAACCAGAAATTGCGGCTAGCGCGTCTCGCGGTGCGGCTGGTGCTTACGGCAGAACGGGCAGTACTTGCTCAGCTCAAGCCGGTCCGGGTCATTCCGCCGGTTCTTGCGCGTGATGTAGTTGCGGTGCTTGCACTCCTGGCAAGCCAAAGTGATCTTAGGCCTGATGTCGGTCGCAGCCACGGTGGCATGCCCTTCTCTCGACTTAACTTCGGTGCCGCCTTGAGGCGGTGCCGGGTGGAGCAAGGTAGTAGCGGAGGCCGGACTTGAACCGGCGACACAGCGATTATGAGCCGCTTGCTCTGCCTGACTGAGCTACTCCGCCGCCTGACCCGCCAGGCTCGGTCCGGATTTGCGGCACAGCGCCGATTCGGAACCCTGCCCTAGTCCCGGGGCTGACTAAGCTTACCGGCAAATACCGACGTCCGCGATCGTGGCCCTCCTGGCCTGGCCGGGACGGCCTGCGGGCTATCCGCCCTTCCCGCGCGCCCTGGCCGACGGCCGATAAGGACAGCATTCGCATAGGTACAGATAGGGATTCCGGGATGCCAAGTCGTTACCGATTCTTCAGCAGATCCGAAGGATGGCTGACTGGACTGCCTCGCGGGGGTCGTACTGGGCCTGGCCGGACCCCGGAATACCATGCTCAGCAGGCAATTCGCAGGTCGAGTGGGCCAAGTGGGCTGGCGGCATGACCGGCCGCATGCCGGGTACACCCGACACCCAGAGGATCAAGATGGCCCACGAAGGCACGCGAGGGACGGTACCGTCAGTAACTGCACGGGGTGCGCGGCCCTGTATCAAACCCGTGAATGATGTCGGCGAGTCCAAGTTTGCGGCTATTGTGGACCGTCATAACTGTTAGGCCGGATCGGGAGACTACCGCTGATGTCGAGGCGCGAGAAGCCAGCAGACGTGACTTACCACGGGCTGCGGGAGGCACCGGATACCGCGCGCATCACCGGAGCAGCGCTCACGGTCTTCCAGGGCAGCTACCCCGACCTCAAGCTGCAGCCTCTGGTCGTCGTAATCGCGGCCTTCAATGAGTCGGCCAACATCGGCGCGGTCCTGGACGAGGTGCCCGAGCAGATCTCCGACGTCCCGGTGTCCCTGCTCGTCATCGACGACGGCAGCACGGACAGCACGACCGAGGTGGCGCAACGGCACGGCGCCCTGACCTGCACGCTGTCGGCCAACCGGGGACACGGGGTCGCGCTCCGGCTCGGCTACCGGATCGCCCGCGAGGGCGGCGCGCGCTATATTGCCACCCTGGACGGAGACGGTCAGTGGGACCCCGCCGACCTGCCGGGCATGGTCGAGATTGTCGAGGCTGACAAGGCCGACTTCGTCATCGGGTCGCGCGAGCTCGGCCAGACCGAGAACACCGACGCGTTCCGCAATCTCGGCGTGAAGTTCTTCGCCCGGACGATCAGCATGCTGACGAGCTGCCGGATCACCGATACCTCCAGCGGGCTGCGCCTGATGCGAGCGGAGCTCACCGGCACGGTCACCCAGACCCAGCCGCAGTACCAGACC
>JASHUE010000296.1:0-2596 GCA_030040195.1 Streptosporangiaceae bacterium
TCGGCCGTCTCGTTGGTGTAGAAAATCATGTTCAGCGTGCTGTACTTGGCCTTGATGGGGCCGCCGTAGTTCGGGTTCGGCACCATCGAGAACGACCCGGTGGTGGAGTTGAACGACGTCAGCTTGAACGGGCCGTCCACCGTCTGCCAGACCGGGTTGGTGGCGTAGGTGCCCTTGTCGCCCGACAGGCCCGACAGGTAGTTGTAGATGCCCTCGGCGCCCTTCAGCGTCTCCCACACGCTCGGCGCGAGGTGCTTGCTGGTCGCCGACGTGACGTTCCACGCGGTCGACGGCAGCGGGATCAGCTGGCCGACCTCGTCCCAGAACAGCCAGCCCTGGTTGTAGGTCTTGTTGAACGTGATCGAGAAGGTCGAGGGGCCCAGGACCTTGAACGTCGCGTTGGCCGGGAACTGGCCGGGCACGTAAAGCGCGTAGTTGGCCGCGTTCTCGGCGATGGCCGCCTTGATCAGGTCGAAGTCGAACAGCACGTCGTTGGAGGTGACCGGCTGGCCGTTCGACCACTTGTAGGCCGGGTTGAGGGTGATGGTGAACGTCTTGCCGCCGTTAGAGATGACCGGCGCCTCGCCGATGCTCAGCGGGTAGTCGATGACCTGCGCGTTGCCGTCAGGCGACCAGTACAGCGGACGCCACATGAAATACTGGAACAGCGTGACCGAGCCGATCGAGTTGTTCGCCGAGTTGGTGACCGGGAAGATCCAGGTCGGCGGGACGCCCGCGAACTCCGGCAGGTTCACGGTGCCGCTGCCGGTGGCAGTGCCGTGCTCGGCCGGGATGTTGCCGAACGCGCCGGTCACGACCGTTTTAGTGGTAGAGGACGAGCCGCAGGCCGACAGCGTCATGGCGGCAGCGACGCCGACCACGGCGAGCTGCACGCCCGTCCGAGCAAATCGCTTCATAAATTTCCTGCCTCTCGTGGCGTCGGGCCGTGATCGCCCTGACTCACCGTGAGCCGCGTCTGCCACCGGGCCCTCTGCCCGGTGGCGCATTGCCGCCCGCCACCCGGTGCGCCTAGGTGGCCCACGCCGTGATCCAGCCCCGTGAGAGCGAGCGCGAGTCCTTAGGTTAGATAGACCCTTGTAGCATTGCCATTCCGAAATTGTCACAAGAAGAGCACAGCCCCATTCATTGCCAGCAAGCACCTAGTAATGGGCTTGGTTGGTAACAAATTCGCGTTGAGATTGTTATTTGGCTGTCATCGACTTCCGGCATAATTAGTAGTTAACTTACCTATGAGGTAAAGTAGTTTACCTATTATCAGAACTTCAGAGGTAAGATAGTTTAACGATTATGAGAACGACATCGCCTCAGCTGCTGCCCCTGCTGCGATCGCAGGCCCAAGGCGAATTGCTGGCTCTGCTGTTCCTGCACCCCGAGCAGGACTACAGCCTGACCGAGGCCGCCGACCTCATTGGCGCCAGCGTCAAGACTGTGCATACGGAGGCCTCGCGGCTGGTGGCAGCGGGACTCGTTGCCGATAGCCGCCGCGGCAACCTCCGCATGCTCCGGGCAGTGACCGGAACGGCGGTCAGCCGGCCACTCACCGACCTGCTCGCAGTGACGTACGGTCCGCTGCCAGTTCTCACTGACCTCCTGGCCGAGGTGCCGGGAGTCAGGGCCGCCTTCATCTATGGATCATGGACCGCGCGGTATATGGGCGAGCCAGGTCCGGTTCCGCATTACATCGACGTGCTCGTCGTCGGCACATCGGATCGTGACGACCTCGACGAGATGGCGCGAGCGGCCGGAGATCGGCTCCGCCGCCCAGTCAACGTCCGATGTGTCAGCCCGGCCGCGTGGGCGGAGTCAGATCCCAGCGACCCGTTCCTGGCGTCGGTCCGCCAGCGGCCCCTGATCGAGATACCGCGCTCCGGGCACCGGATGCCGCCATTCTGAAAAACATGCTATTGCCTATCCAAAGCAGCGCCGTCGGGCCCGGAATTCGATCACCATTGGCCCGCATCGGCTCCGTTATAAACCTGTCCCGATTTGCCATGGCTAAGCCGGCCAAGCCGACCCGGCAATCCCGTCGGTCGTCGCCGGAATTGTGAAAGCGAAAGTCGGCGAAATATGCGGACGGTCCGAGATTTCTGGTCCCTGCCATCGGCCAGGGTCTGTAGGCGATGAGCGAGTCCGGCGACCTGGTCTTGCCCGCCGCGCTGCTGGCCTCGACCTGGAAACGGCCGCCGGCCAGCCTGCCCACCGCCCTGTGACGATCCAGGGCACCGGCTCTGCCGCACCGGCGCGCGCGAAACCCGCCATGTCCTCCTGGCGTCGGTGCGCCCGCGGCTTTGATCGAAATGGCGCCCCGCCCGGCACTGGAATGGCGGCAAATCCCTCGCGGCACTCGACCCGCAATGGCCAAGGCCGCGATCAGGCAAAGGACCATGGATAGCCTTCCGGTCATCCTCGGCCGCCGGCCAGGAACTTACCGGTCGGCTGGGCGTAGCGATAGCCGGTCTTCCGGCTAGTGCACCTGCGCGGCGGGGCGGACGAGAACCTCGTTGATCGCGACAATTCGCGGTCGGCTGTTGCAGAACGAGATGATCTCGGCAATCTGCTCAACCGGAATCAGCGG
>JASHUE010000297.1:0-7888 GCA_030040195.1 Streptosporangiaceae bacterium
GTGAGCGGTGGTACAGCTCGCCCGTGGTCGACTGGCTGTAGACGCCTGCCCAGCGCCGGCGGGTCGGCGGGAGAGTTGTGCCAAGCAGCTGCTCCGCCCGGCCGCGCAAGTGCTCATAGGCCGCCTCGTCGACGTCGAACGCGAACGGCTCATCGTATTCGTGGGTATCGCCGATCGTCAGGCTGCCGTCGAGCCGCTGCACCAGCAGCAGCTGCGCCGCCGTGGCGGCCGCCGCTGGCGCTTGCGGGCCGAGGCCGACCCGGCCAGGAAGGTCGAACGCCGGGTAATAGCGGAGCGAGTCTCCGTCCGCCACCGCCGTCTGGAGCACTCCGGCATGCGGTGCGGTCTGCATCATCTGCAGTCGCACTCGGCGAACGGGCGGCGGCGTGTAGCCGGCCAGGTGCGCGCCCGCCACTCCCGTGTGGGCCGCCCCGGTACACAGCACGACGAGGTCGCCGCGATGCCAGTGTCCCGTGTGATCCCTGACCGCATGCGGCGCGACTTCGACCGCTTCCCGGCCGGGCAGCCACGCGTAACCTCCCTCGTCCCGCGCAAGCAGATAATCGCGGAACGAAGCCGGGACCAGCCTCGGCTCGACTATCGCGTCGCGCCGGCACAGGAGCGCGCCGGCGAACAGCCCCGCCAGGGCCGGGTTGACCGCCCGCGCGGCCGCCGGATCCAGGAGCTCGAAACCGCGCTCGGCCGCGTCCGGCAGCTCCGCGGCCTCCTTGAGCAGAGCCAGCTCAGCATCGTCGGCAGCCAGGGTCAGCGAGCCATGCGCGCGGAACCCGGCCGCCGGAACCAGCCGGGCCAGCTCTTCCCAGAGCGTGCGGGCCCTTTGCGCCAGCGCTAGCTCAGATCCGGGCGCCCGGCCGCTGATCCAGATCAGGCCGAAATTGCGGACACTCGCCCCGCGCGCCGCCGGCTCCCGTTCCAGGTGAGTCACGGCCATGCCCCGCTCGCGCGCCTGCATGGCGTGCATGACGCCGAGCACCCCGCCACCGACGATGACGACCTGATCCACCAGGAAAGCTCCCTCCGCGCAAGCGCAGCCTTCATCCAATCGCGGCTCGCTGACAAAACGGTAAACGGAATACGGGCAACGGCTGACCCGTAGCCGGGAACCCGGAGCCCGGCATCTGAGCCTGTCGCAGGTCGCTGCTGGCTGGCGCCTTGCCTTGCGGCAGAACTCCGGTCTGCCGGGGCAACTGCGCGAGATGCTGGCGGTTCGGGTCGCCGGGCCTTCTAGACTGCAAATCACCCGTGTGGGGTGAGGCAGGCGGGCACCGTTGTTGCTGAACTGGCCGCTGGGCCTTCGCTCGGAGGCTGCTGCCGTTTTCCGCCACCGCGTAAATGAGGGGGCCGATCACGTGGCAGTTGAAGACATGGCGGCGGAAGACAGCCTGCGGCGGTCGCGCGCCGCGCTGACGATGGTCAAGCCGGATCCGTTCAACGCGGAGGCGCCTGCGGAGGCGCTGGCCTCGGATATCACGCCAACCGGTCTGCATTACGTCCGGAGCAATTTCGCGCTCCCTGTGCATGACGGGGTCCTCGAAGTCGGCGGTGCGGTGGGCAACCCGACGACGCTGACCCTGGATGATCTGCGCGGCATGCCCGCGGTCCAGGAAGCGGTGACGTTGGAGTGCGCCGGGAACGGGCGCCTGGCGCAGTCGCCGTTGCCGGCCGGAGAGCCGTGGGGCAAGTACGCCGTCTCGACAGCCCAGTGGACCGGCGCGTTGTTCCATCAGGTCATGGCCCAGGCCCAGCCGGCCGATGAGGCCGTCGAAGTGGTCTTCCACGGTGCCGATCATGGCCGCTACCACCAGCATGAGGACATCGGCTTTGCCCGGTCGCTCGCGTATGCCTATGCAACCGACCCAGCGGCCGGGATCTTGATCGCCTATGAGATGAACGGCCAGCCGCTGAACTCCGACCATGGCGCGCCGTTCCGGCTGATCGTGCCGCACTACTACGGGGTCGCCTCCGTCAAGTGGCTCGCCCGGATCGAGGTGCTGACCGAGCCCTATGAAGGCGAGTTCCAGACCAGCCACTACATGTACGAGTGGCCAGGCCGGCCTGCCGAGCCGGTCACCTTCATGCGACCCAGGGCGCGGATCACCGATCCCGCCCCGCGCGCCACGATCCGGGCCGGCACCTACACCGTCCGGGGGAAGGCCTGGAGCGGCACCGGCCCGGTGACCAGCGTCGACGTCAGCGTCACCGGAGAAGGCGAGTGGCTGCGCGCGAACCTCGCGCCTCCGGCGAGCCCGTATCAGTGGCAGGAGTGGTCCTTCGACTGGCACCCGGCCGGTGCGGGCCGGCACACCCTGCGCGCCCGCGCTACCGACCTCGCCGGGAACACCCAGCCCGACGTTCCGGTCTGGAACCGCCTTGGCTACGGAAACAACGCCGTCGAGGTGATCTACGTCGACTTGCGCTGACGGGGCGTCGCGTCCTCCGCTAGCTGGGCGGGTCGAAGCCAACCCCGTCGTGCAGCCGGGACCGGCGGGTAACCGGCGTGCTGCCCGCGTCGTGTGCCGGAGGAGCGGGGCGCCCGGCCACGGCCCGGACGATTTGCTCGGCCGGCCCGTACAACAACGGCAGGGCGCCGGCCACTACGCCGCCGATCCGGTTGATGCGCGCTACCCCAGGGCGGATGACCTTCGCATCGCCGTCGATCCGGCCGACGAGTTCAGCCGACTCCTCCAGGTTCGCGGCGATGCGGTTCAGCAGCGTCCCCACCCAGAAAAGGTAGAGCGCCAGTCCGCCCGTGAGCACGGCGATGACGACCACCGTCAGGATCACCAGGCGCTTCATTTCTTCACCTGCTCGAGCACCCGGCCGAGGAACAGATGATGCTGGAGGCCCTCGGCCAGGACGGCATCGACGGCGTCGGCGACCTGCGGGATCAGCGCCGCCTCGGCGGTATTCGCTTCTGCGGCGCGCAAGGTATCCCGGACCTCGGCCGCGCGAAGATCGATGCGCTTCACTCGGTAGACAAGCAGGCTCAGCAGCGCGGCCACGGCGCCATCAACGATGAAGCCGGCCAAGATCGCCCGCTGCCAGGCTGCGCGCTCCCAGGCAGGCATCGCTAGCCTCCCAGCCGGGCCCGGCCGCGCTGCAGCCCGGCGACGATCGCGTTGGCGTCATCGATCGTGATCCGCAGCGCGCCCAGCGGCGCCGTGTTCCGCTCGGCGTCTCGTAGCGCCGCATTGATCTTCGGCGCTTCGTCGCCGATCGACTCGGCGTAGGTGAGGATCGCTGTCACCAGCGTGACGACGACCGCCACGACGCCGGTGCCGATGGCGTAGCCGGCTATCCAGCCGGTCCGGTGAGAGCCCGCTCCGGGCTGCTTGACCCAGGCGATTCGCTGCACTGCCGTCACCCCTGACCCGGCTCAGACGGTGTCGCAGAACTCGCGGACCGGCCTGAGGTTGGCGTTGACCGATGTCAGGCGGTCCGGCACGGTGCCGGTCAGGTCGGCGATGGCCTGCGCTGCGCCCGTCGTGGCGGCAAGGTTGGCCTGGACGGCCCGCAGGTGGAAGATCACGCGGATCAGGCCAACTGCCGTGATGCCGATGATGAGCGCCGAGGCTGTCAGCGTGGTCTGGGCGGTTGCTGGCATGAGCAGCATCTCCTTGTTCGCTTTAACTCAGGAGCTTGGCGACCGAGTCCGCGTACCGGGTCGCCCCGGAAGACACGTCCCTGACGGTCTGGTCGGTGGTCTCCAGGTCCTCAGGCAGGTCAGCGAGGTCACCCACGAGTTCCGTGCCGGACGTAACGATCTCATCGCTCGCGTGCCGGATCCGCTCCAGCGCCGCCAGCACGCGGTTGAGCAGGTAGATAACCAGAGGCAGCACCAGCAGCATGAGCATCGCGTTACCTATCCGCCACAGACGCATGACCATCCCCCGTGTGCTCAGTCCTGGCCGCATGAGCTGCGTCGTCTAGGTGTACCCGCGGATTCGGGCGGCGCACCGTGCCGTGGGATGAGAGTGCGCCGTTGCTGCCGGACGCCGACGCGGGGGCGTACGCCGCCTGGCACATGCGCAGCCAGGACTGCTAAGGCCGCCCGCCGGGGACGCCGGCACCGCGTGGCCTGGGCAAACGCGGTGTCCGTTAGCCTGGTGCGGTGAAGGCCCTGCTGCTGGAGAACGTCCATCCGGAGGCTGTCCGGCTGCTCGAGGATGCCGGGCTTGAGGTCACCCAGCAACGGTCCGCTCTCGGCGAGGCCGAGCTCGCCGCCGCGCTGCCCGGCGTCGCGCTGCTTGGCATCCGGTCCAAGACCCAGGTCAGCGCGGAGGTGCTGGCCGGGGCTTCCGATCTGCTGGCGGTCGGGGCGTTCTGCATCGGTACCGACCAGATTGACCTGGCGGCAGCCTCGGCGCTCGGTGTCGCCGTCTTCAACGCGCCCTACTCGAATACGCGCAGTGTGGTCGAACTGACGCTGGCCGAGATCATCGCGCTGACCCGCCGCCTCACGGAGAAGGACAAGGCCATGCACGCGGGCGTGTGGGATAAGTCGGCGGCCGGTGCTCACGAGGTCCGCGGCCGTACGCTCGGAATCGTCGGGTACGGCAACATCGGCGCGCAGCTTTCGGTCGTCGCGGAGGCACTGGGCATGCGAGTCGTGTTCTATGACACCGCCGACAAGCTTGCCCTCGGGAACGCACGGCGCTGCGTCAGCCTCGACGAGCTGCTCGGGGTGTCCGATGTCGTGAGCCTGCACGTGGACGGCCGTCCCGCCAACAGCTCGCTGTTCGGTGAGAAGGAGTTCAGCCAGATGCGGCCGGGCGCCCTGTTCCTGAACCTCTGCCGGGGCTTCGTGATCGATCATGATGCGCTGCGCCGTTACCTGCAGTCCGGGCACCTGGCCGGCGCGGCGGTCGACGTCTTCCTCCAGGAGCCCAGGTCGGCGGGCGAGCCGTTCGTGTCCGTGCTGCGCGAGCTGCCGAACGTGATCCTCACACCGCACATCGGCGGCTCGACGGAGGAGGCACAGGCCGACATCGGCGCTTTCGTCGGCGCCAAGCTCGCCGACTTTGTCGCCGACGGCGCGAGCTCATTGTCGGTGAACCTGCCCCAGCTGGCGCTGCCGCCCGCCGCGGGCTCTCATCGCCTGGCGCACATCCACGGCAACGTGCCCGGCGTCATGGCGGAAATCAACTCGGTGCTCGCGGAGCACGGCGTCAATGTCGAGGCCCAGCTGCTTGGCACCCGCGGCGACCTCGGCTACGCGCTGACCGACATCGGCATCGACTACCCGGCCGAGGTCGTCGGGCAGCTGCAAGCGATGAGCCAGACCGTGCGGCTCCGGGTCCTGTCTTGACGCTCGAGGCCGCGCTCCGCTCGGCCGTCGGCGCTGAGCATGTCCTCCTCGATCGTGACCTGCGCGCCTCGTACGAGACCGACTGGACGGGCCGGTTCACCGGCGACTCGCGGGTTGTGGTGCGACCAGGGACGACGGCCGAAGTAGCGGTCGTCCTGCAGGAATGCTCCGGCGCGCGAGTCCCGGTGGTCGTGCAAGGCGGCAACACGGGCCTGGTGGGCGGCAGCGTCCCGGCTGAGGAGCAAACCGGCCATCCGCCGGTCGTGCTGGTTACCACCCGCCTGGCGGAAATGGGCGATGTCTGCGTGGCCGCCAGGCAGGTCACCGCCGGCGCCGGGGTGAGGCTGGCGGCCCTGACCGCGCACGCGCGCGCAGCGGGCCTGGATTTCGGAGTTGACCTCGCAGCGCGCGACTCGGCCACCGTGGGGGGCATGGTCGCCACCAACGCCGGAGGCATCCGTGTCCTCAGGTATGGCAGCATGCGCGAGCAGGTCGCCGGAGCCGAAGCGGCGCTCGTCGACGGGCGGATAGTGTCGCGGCTGGACGGCCTGGCTAAGGACAGCACCGGATACGACATCGGGCATCTGCTGGCAGGCTCTGAAGGTACGCTGGCCGTCCTGACCCGGCTCAGGCTGCGGCTGGTCGCGGCCGAACGCCAGCGCGCAGTTGCCTTCATCGCAGTTGCCGGAGCCGCTGAAGCCGTCGACTTGCTCGCCGGGCTGCAGAGACAGCTGCCGAGCCTGAGCGCGGCCGAGCTGTGCTTCGCCCAGGGAATCGCACTCGTTGCCCGCCGCCTCGGCGTGCGACCGCCGCTCGAGGGGGCCGGCGGGGCATATGTCCTCGCCGAGGCCTCCAGCCGGAGCGGTGACCCGCTGGACGATCTGCTCGCCGCGCTGAACGCCAGCCCGCAGGTGCTCGACGCGACGGTGGCCGCGTCGGCAAGTGACCGGGCCCAGCTGTGGGCCTTGCGGGAAGGGCACACCGAGACCATCAACTCGCTCGGCGTTCCGGTGAAGCTGGACGTGTCGGTGCCGATGGCCCGGCTGGCCGAGCTGGTGGACCGGCTACCGGACGTGGTCGCCGGCGCGGCGCCGACGGCTCTTCTGGTGATCTTCGGTCACCTGGCCGAGGCGAACCTGCACGTCAACGTCCTGCATGCAGGCAAGGACTCCGATGAGGTCACCGCCGCGGTCTTGTCGCTGGTCGCGAGCCTGGGTGGCTCGATCAGCTCCGAGCACGGAGTGGGGCGGGCTAAAGCCCAATGGCTCGGCCTCTCCAGGAGCCAGGCCGAGATCGACGTCATGCGATCGGTTAAGGCGGCCTTCGATCCGCTGGGGCTGCTCAACCCGGGTGTGCTCTTGCCGGCGACGTGACCAGCAGCGGCGCTGAGCTCTGCGGCGAACCTGGCACATTCGGGACATGGCCTACGCTTTGGTGTTGAGGTCCGTGTTGGCACCGGCCGGTGCCGCTCACTTGCTGGAGGCACACGTGGCTCATGTGCTTGGCATCGACATCGGCGGTAGCGGCATCAAGGCAGCACCGGTAGACACCGATACCGGCCAACTGATCACGCAGAGGCAGAAGCTGGACACACCCTATCCAGCTACCCCAGATGCCATGATTCCGATTGTCGCGGACCTGGTCACGTCGTCCTCCTGGTCCGGCAAGGCCGGTATCACCTTTCCCGGAGTTGTCATCGGCGGCACGATCAGGACCGCCGCCAACCTTGACTCGAGCTGGATCGGGACCAATGGCGTCGAAGCCTTCGGCCAGGCCACCGGCTTGGACGTAACGCTGCTCAACGACGCCGACGCCGCCGGGGTAGCCGAGATGAAGTTCGGCGCGGGAAAGGGCGAGCTCGGCACTGTCCTCATGCTCACGCTGGGCACCGGCATCGGCAGCGCGCTGTTCATTGACGGCATCCTGGTGCCGAATACCGAGTTCGGCCACGTCGAGATTCGCGGCAAGGACGCCGAGAAGCGCGCGTCGGAGCATGCCAGGGAGGCCGAGGATCTGCACTGGGGCGTGTGGGCGGAGCGCGTTGATGAGTACTTGCTGCACATGGAGACGCTGCTGTCGCCCGACCTGATCATCATCGGCGGCGGGGTCAGCAGAAAGTCGGGCAAGTTCCTGCCGAAGCTGAGCGGTCTGCATGCGCGGGTGGTCCCGGCCGCCTTGCAAAACGACGCTGGCATCGTCGGCGCGGCCATGGCGGCCTGCTCCAGCTGAGTCAGCCGTCGGCGCGGCCCGGCCCTGCGGCATTACCAGGGCCGGCCGGATCAGCCCGACGTGGCGTGTCGGGCGAGTCCGCCGGCCAGGGCGTGAGCCGGTGCCGGCCAAGGGACGAGAGATAGCTCCCGGCCGGTACCTGTCCGAGCTGCCAGGCCCGCATGAAGCCGATGAATTCGAGCCCGCCCGCCACCAGGGCCGCCGCCACCGGCCAGAAGGCCAGCGCGCCGTGCGAGCCGAGTTGAATGGGCGCCCGCACGAACGATCCGACCTTGCTCGTCGACAGGGTGTTGTTGAACGACTTCGCGCCGGTCTGCACGTTCCCGATCC
>JASHUE010000298.1:0-2588 GCA_030040195.1 Streptosporangiaceae bacterium
AGCGACAAGATTTCGGAGACGGTGACCACACCCGGTTGGGTGGCATTTGTCGGGGCCGGGCCCGGCGACGAAGGCCTTCTCACGGTGCGGGCGGCGAGCGTGATCGGCCGCGCCGACCTGGTGGTGGCGGCGCCGTGGATCAGCGAGCGCCTCGGCCATCTGGTCAAGCCCGGTGCCACGATCGCCGACTCGGACGCGCAGCAGCAGGACCCGAAGATGCTGATCAAGGCGGCCAAAGCCGGCCAGCTCGTCGTGCGGCTGTTCAGCGGCGATCCGTTCATGTTCTGTCATGCGGCGGCCGACGCCGCCGCGTGCGCCAAGGCCAAGGTGCCGTTCGAGGTGGTTCCCGGCCTGTCCGCGGCTACCGCGGTGCCGGAGTATGCCGGGATCCCGCTGACCTCTGACTCGGCCGGGGACGTGCGGATCATCCACGCCGGCGAGACCAGCCGGGTCTCGGCCAGCGACGGCACACTGGTCATCCTCGGCGCCGAGAGCGGCCCGGTGGACATCGGCAAGATGCTGATCGCGGCCGGATGGTCGGAGACCTCGCCGTTCGCGATTACGTGGAACGGCACCACCACCGACCAGCACACGGTCGTCGGGACGCTCGGGACCATCGCGGCCGACCTGAAGGCAGCCGGCGTCAGCCTGCTGACCGCGAGCGGCCCGGCGGTCGCCGTGGTGGGCGAGGGCGTCGCCCAGCAGCCGACCCTGTCCTGGTTCGAGACCAAGCCGTTGTTCGGCTGGCGCGTCCTGGTGCCGAGGACCAAGGAGCAAGCCGACGAGGTCTGTGACCTGCTCAGGGCCAGGGGTGCGGTGCCCGAGCAGGTCCCGACGATCGCGGTCGAGCCGCCGCGGACCCCGCAGCAGATGGAGCGCGCGGTCAAGGGCCTGGTTACCGGCAGGTATCAGTGGATCGGCTTCACCTCGGTCAACGCGGTACGCGCGATCCGCGAGAAGTTCGAGGAATACGGCCTGGACGCGCGCGCGTTCGCGGGCGTCAAGGTGGCCGCGGTCGGCGAGGCGACCGCTCGCGCACTCCGGGCCTTCGGCATCATGCCGGACCTGGTGCCCGAGGGCGAGCAGTCCGCCGAGGGACTGGCCGAGGCGTGGCCTGCCTACGACGACATCCTCGACCCGATCAACCGGGTGCTGCTGCCGCGGGCTGACATTGCCACCGAGGGCCTGCTGGCCCGCCTCAGCGATCTTGGCTGGGAGGCCGAGGATGTCACGGCGTACCGGACGGTGCGCGCGGCTCCGCCGCCGGCCCCGATCCGCGAGGCGATCAAGGGCGGCGGATTCGACGCGGTGCTGTTCACCTCGTCCTCGACCGTCAGGAACCTCATCGGCATCGCGGGCAAGCCGCACGCGGTGACGGTCATCGCGGTGATCGGGCCGCAAACGGCGAAGACTGCGGTCGAATTCGGGCTGCGGGTCGACGTCGTGGCCGAGAAGCCCTCGATCCCCGCCCTGGTGGAAGCGCTCGCGGCCCACGGCGCCAAGATCCGCGACGCGGCGATGGAGGCAGGTGAGCCGGTCCGCAAGCCGAGCGAGCGCCGTCGTGGCGCCCGCCGGAGGATCAGGTAACGCCGGAGGGCCGGGCCGGCACCTTGCCAGACAAGCAGCAACGGTCAGGAGCACGATGACCCCGAGCTACCCCGTTTCCAGGCCAAGGCGGCTGCGCCGGACGGCACCGCTGCGCAGGCTGGTCGCCCCGGTCAGCGTGCGCCCGGCGGGCCTCGTCCAGCCGCTGTTCGTGAAGGAAGGCATCGCCGAGCCCCAGCCCGTGCCGTCGATGCCCGGCGTCGTCCAGCACACCAGGGACAGCGTCCGCAAGGCCGCCGCCGAGGCGGTAGCCGCCGGGGTCGGCGGCCTGATCCTGTTCGGCATCCCCGCGGTCAAGGATGGCCGCGGCTCGTCCGCCGACGACCCGGACGGCATCGTGCAGATAGCGCTGCGCGACCTGGCTGCGGACGTCGGCGGCGATACCGTCCTGATGGCCGACCTGTGCCTGGACGAGTACACCGACCACGGGCATTGCGGCCTGCTGACGCCCGCGGGCGAGGTCGACAACGACGCGACCCTCGACCGGTACGCCGCGATCGCGGTCGCGCAGGCGGAGGCCGGCGCCCAGGTCGTGGCGCCGAGCGGCATGATGGACGGCCAGGTGGCGGCGATCCGCACCGCGCTGGACTCGGCCGGGCACGCCGACGTGGCGATCTGCGCGTACTCGGCCAAGTACGCCTCGGCGTTCTACGGCCCGTTCCGCGACGCGGCCGAGTGCGCGCCGCAGTTCGGCGACCGCGCCGCCTATCAGCAGGACCCGGCCGCCAGGGACGCGCTGCGTGAGGTGCTGCTGGACGTCGGCGAGGGCGCTGACATGGTCATGGTCAAGCCGGCCTTGGCCTACCTGGACGTAATCAGCCAGATTGCCGCCAGCGTCCAGCTGCCCGTGGCCGCTTTCCAGGTCAGCGGCGAGTACGCGATGGTCGAGGCGGCCGCCGCGAACGGCTGGCTCGACCGCGACCGGATGATCTCAGAGACGCTGACCGCGATCAGCCGGGCCGGTGCGGACATCATCCTCACCT
>JASHUE010000299.1:0-9215 GCA_030040195.1 Streptosporangiaceae bacterium
CCCCTGGATGAGGCGGGTCAGCACAAGTACCTGAACGCTGGGGGCGAAGGCGCAGGCAGCCGACGCGGCTGTGAACGCGATCACGCTGGCCCCGTACAGCGGGAGCGTGCCGAAGCGCCGGGACAAGTATGCCGTGACTGCCAGGCCGGTGCCCAAGGCCAGCAGATAGCCGCTGACGGCCCACTGGGCGACCGGGAGGCTCGCGTGCAGCTGCCGAGCGATCGGCGCCACGGCCACGTTCACGATGCTTGAATCGAGCATGGACAACAGGGGACCGGCCAGCAACGCGTACTGCACCACCGGGCTCAGCTGCCGGGCCGGGCCCGCGGTCACGGCACCCACGGGTCACGGCCCCGCTCGGCCGGCCTCGGGCATCGCGGTGGCTGCGGTCACTCGGCATCCCCGTCGCGCCCGGCCATGTCGTCTCCGGCCGCGTCGTCTCCGGCCGCGAGTTCACGCAGTCCGCGCAGCCACGCTCGCTCGCTTCGCGCCTTGGCCATGATCTCGGCCGTGACCAGCATGCTCCATGGCTCGTCATTGGCCCGCTCGCGCAAGCCCGCCACCCGCTCCAGCCGCGCGGCCAGTGCCGCATCGCGGGCGTTCAGTACGGCAGCGCGCTCGGCCGGGTTGAGGAATCCGAACTGTCCCAGCCTGGTCATGAACTCGACGTCGTCATCGGCCTGGTCCGGAGGCAGTTCGGCGAGCATGTCATGCAAGAGCTGCCGGCCCACTTCCGTTAGCTCGTAGACAAGCTTGGCCGGACGGCCCTGCTGGGGATAAGCCGTCCTGGTCACCGCGCCTGCCTCCTCGAACCTGCGCAGCGCCGGGTATAGCGAGTTGTTGTTCAGCACCACGCCGGTCACGGCCTCGACCCGCTTCCGCAACTCGTATCCGTGGGCCGGGCGCCTGGACAGGTTACGCAAGATCAGGATTTCGACGTACGACATTAGTCCAGTCTAACCTATGTCACACTGGAGTACTGGAGACAACCTCATCTCCGCATCGCCTTCGGCGGCGAGTCACGCCGGACCGGCAGCGCGTCCGGGTATGCGAACTCCCTGGCGAGGGATACGCGCCAGGGAGTCGCTGTCAGGAATTCAGCCTTGGTAAGGCGGCGCGAGCACAGGCCCATACACCGGACCCACATGCATCCAGGTTGGACCATGGTGGTAGCAGGCCAGGACAGGGAGCGTGGCTACCCTCGAGGCGGACTGGCCCGGCGGGTAGACCCGCAGACCGGCCGCGATGGGCACCTGGTTGGTGCCGGGCAGCATGCACGTCGGGCCGTAATTGGCAGGCTCGCCGACCTGGACCCGGATGGCCGCAGTCGCGTCCTGGGCGAGCGTCACCAGCTTCGGGGCGGGGATCACCCAGCCAGCCGCGTTGCCGATCTCCCTACCGGACAGGCTGACGGCCGAGACTCCGGCGTGCCCAAACAGCGTGCACTTATGCCCGGACATGTTGGTCAGGTAGATGGTGTCGTAGTAGCCCCCGGCGTAAGCGCTGCCGCGGTTCAGGGCGGCCCAGATGTCAAGGCCGGATGTCGTACACGCCGGAGCGTCCCGGTGCGACGCCGGGGCGGCGGCACCCGCCGCCGTGGCCGCCATCGTGAGCAGTCCGAGGCTTGCCGCAGTCACCACCACTAACAGCCCGCGCGAAATCGATCTCCGCATTGCTGTCACCTCTTCTCCCATTATCTCCGCGATTATGAATCTCATCGCTATTTACGAAGGTAATAGGGTCAGTCATGCTGTCCAGGGGCGAATGTCCCCTCCCCTTGGGACCAATGCCATTTCCTCGCCAGGCGCTATCCAGCACGAGCACGACAGCGGGGACTAGCGGCAGCATCGGGCAGATTTGTCTTAACCGGCTTGATCAGCCGTCATCGCCGAGGACGCCTATCCCGGGGATAATGACCCGGATCCTGAGGAAGTTCTTCTGCCCGGCGGTCGTGCATGCCGTCAGCGACCAGAAGGCTGTATTGGCCACCAGTTGGTCCGGCGCCTGCACAAGCAGGTAGGCGGCAGTGGCTTTGTTCGGACAGTTGCTGGCAACCACGTCGCCGTATTCAAGCAGCGCGTGCGCGGTTGCGCCCGGAGCGAGCCGGACGGCCCGTGCCTTGACGGTCGAATCATTGCGGGCCGGTGTCCCAAGGGCGGGCGGTGTCAAGAGTTTGGCGGGACTACACAGGCCGGTGTCCGGCGCGCGGCGAGCGCGCGGGCTGAGATCTTGCCCGCCGCCCTACCCCTGCCGCCACTGGCGGTACAGCGCGATCATCTCCGTGCGCATCTGCGGCGTGAGGTCCGCCGGGGTAATGCGCCCGGCCAGCGCGATCGTGGCCCGCAGCTGAGCCAGGTATTCGGTGCAGTGCGGGCAGCCCGCTAGGTGAGCGTCGAGCCGCCCGCGGTCAGCGCGGCTCAGCCGATCCTCGAGGTAGTCGGTCACCAGTTCCACCACCTGCTGGCACACCAGGTCTTGTCGCCGGATTCGCAAGCGCATCGTCACGCCCTCCCGAATTCGGTCTCGAGCACCTGACGCAGTCGACTGCGACCGCGATGCAACAGCACCCGCTGGTTGGCCTCGGTAATCTCGAGCACGCCGCATACCTCGTCGCTGCTGAGGCCTTCGATGTCCCTGAGAGTGACGACCTCGCGCTGGCGAGCCGGCAGATCGAGCATCGCAGTCCGGATCCGGCTCACCATTTTCTCCGCCGTGAGCCGGTCTTCCAGTTGGTCCACCCAGTGCGCGGGCGGAGCCGACCAGTGACCGGTCGAGTCGAACCTCGCCTGATCCACCGCAGGTCCCAGCTCATCGCCGATGGCAATGCTGCGCCGCTCGCGCTCGCCGGTCGTCCTGGCCCGGTTTACCAAGATGCGGAACAGCCAGGTGCGCACCGACGATCGTCCCTCGAACCTGGCCATCCCGCGCAGCACGGCCAGCCAGGTGTCCTGCACGACCTCCTCCGCCACGGCCAGCCCTGGCACGTAGCAAGCGGCGATGCGCAGCATCGAATCGCGATAACGCTGGACCAGGAGCACGAAAGCCTGCTCGTCGCCGAGCCGCAGGCGCTCGAGCAGCATCGAGTCCGGGGTTCCGTCAGCGGGCACGGGAGGCAGCCTCCGCACCTACCTGCCGGGCACGAGATCTCCGATCGCGGCCGGCCTTCGCCTTAGTCTCGGCGGGTCCGGGTCGCTCCGGCCACACCGCCGCGGCGCCAGGTTCCTTCTGGCGCCGCGGCCGGCCTCGTCCGGTGCTTTGAGCCATGGGGCGGAGCTCAGCTGGCAACGATGCCCTCACCGCCGACCGCGCCCGGCACGGTCACGCTGCCGATCTCGGTGAGGCCTCCCGACGCGCCGATGCTGAACTCATCGACGATGCCGTCCCCGCCGGTCTGCACGTACAGGAACCTGCCGTCGGGCGAGGCAGCCGAGTCGACGGTCCCTGGATCCGTGGAGGTCTGGCCCAGCAACGAAAGGTCTCCCGCCGCGCTGTCAGCGAAGCCTGAGACCGTCGCGCTGCCGGCGTTCGACGCGAACAGCAGTCCGTCGGCCGGCGTCACCCAGCAGGTCGCCGCCTGGTTCGTCGCGGCCGCATCGAGTTGGGTCACGGTACCCGCGACGCTCAGATCGAACGTCGCCAGGGCATCGGTGCCGGCTTCGGCGATGACCAGATGACCGGACCGGTCGAAGGTGATCGCGAACGGGACGGTGCCTGGCTCGGCGTTGACGACCGGCGCGGCGCTGAGCGTTCCGTCTGCGCGCACGCCGTACACGTCGACGTCGTTGCCGTTGGCCTTGGTAGTAACGATCAGTTGCGACCCGTCGGGCGAGAACGAAACTTGCCCTGGCGTGTTGGTGAACTGAGGCGCAGCTGCCGGGTTGAGGCCGAGGGCCCGAGCCGAGCCCGGCAGCGGTACGAGCGTGCCGAAGGCCAGCCGGTAGCCCTGCACCGCACCGCCCCCGAGGGCGTTGAGGACGTAGACGAGCGAGCCGTGGACGGCGATGCTGACCGGGAACGTGCCACCCGATCCGGTCACCTGACGCAGGTGCAGCCGGTCGCCGCGGACACCGAACACCGACAGCGTGTCGCTGCCTGCGTTAACCGCGATCAGCGTACGGGACCGCGGGTCGTACGCGAGCGACCCCTCCGAAGCCAGATGGTCTACTTGCGAGCCGGCCAGGATGCCGCCCAGCCCGCCGGTCGGGTACTGCCCGGCTTCGGTCAGCGTGCCATCGGGCGCCCGGTGATAGGCCACCACCTCGTTCCCCGAAGGACTGTCCGTCTGCACGAAAACCGCATCCCCCGACCCGTGCCAGAATCCGCGTCCGCCAGCGGGCCGACTCGATGCCGATGCGGTTCCCGCAGCGACCGTAAGCATTGCAGCCGTCACCGCGGCCGCACACACAACCCGGTTCAGATTTCTCATCCACTGTCCTCCGAGACTCGACAATGCCGCTGCATAGTCCCTGAAGGCAGTTCCGCGTTACACGCCCGTGCCAATCTTTACGTTCCGGGCGGCTGGAGCGGCGGCGTACCTTGTCGGCTTTCGAGACCTGGCTGGCTTTTGGTGATCGGTGGCGACTCGGATGGGGGGCAGCCGTCTCCGTTCAGGGGTGCGGCGCATCCGGCTCGACGCCGACCGAGTCGGCGTTTGGCGCTAGGCGAGCCTCAGAGCCCGCTCAGGCGACATTGAGCCAAGCAGCCGCTCCAGTGCCACCTCGACGTCCTCGCGCCAGGACAGCGCCGTCTTGAGCTCCAGTCGCAGCCGTGGATAGCGGGCGTGCGGGCGAACCGTTTTGAAGCCGACCGCCAGCAGGTAGTCGGCGGGCACGACGCAGGATGGTTCGGTCCACTTGACGTCGCCGAAGGCCTCGATGGCCCTGATGCCACGGCGGGTGAGGTCCTTGGCCAGGCCCTGCACAAGCATGCGACCGAGGCCGCCGCCGGCGAACTCCGACAGCACGTGCGCGGTCATCAGCAGCACCGCATCGGCGCTGACCGGACTTGTCGGAAATGCCGCCGATCTTGGCGAGTAGCTCGGCGGGGCGTACATCATATAGCCCGCTGGAACTCCATCAACATAGGCTATTTTTCCGCAACTCCCCCATTCGAGGAGAACTGAGGAGATCCACGCCTCTTTCTCAAGCGCCGGATCCCCTACCTCGAGGGCGCGCGCTTGGCTGACCGGGTCGAGTTCCCAGAAGACACACCTACGGCACCGCGGTGGCAGGTCATGCAGATTGTCCAGCGTGATACTCGCTAGACGGCGCGACACGGTGGTACCCCTGCGGTTCGGTTGGCATCCAGTCAGCGGGCCGACACTCAACCGGCCCGCGGCCGGGCTTCCTGTCCTGCTAGACGCCCAGAGCCTGGCAGACATCGTACCCATACGGGCTGGCCCGCGACCCTCACGGGGGACTGTTTCGCCGGCCCGGCGGGTTGTCTTTCCGTCCGGTCAGCCACCTGCCGCCCCGACGGCCGGCTCAGGTCGTCGAGCGTTTCACGTGAATCACGCGATCCCTTATGGCGTCTACCAGGGCGTCAACGTCCGCTTCTGTGGTGTCGAACGCCGTCATCCACCGGACGACACACCGGCCGTTGCCGTTCGCAGACCATACGTGGAACCGCCAGTCGCGCTGGAGCGACGCCGCCAGTTCCTCGTCGATCTCCGCGAAGACACCGTTGCCGTCCATGCTGTAGGCCAGGCCTACTCCAGGTAGCCCGGCGACGGCGACGGCGAGCCGGCGAGCCATCGCGTTGGCTTGCTCGGCGTTCTTAAGCCAGACATCGTCCTCGAGCAGGCCGACCATCTGCGCTGACAAGAAGCGCATCTTCGAGCTGAGTTGCATCAACTGCTTACGCAGGAAGAGAGCGTTCGCGGCGAGACTGCCGCTCATCACGAGGATGGCCTCCACGCCGAATGCCCCGTTCTTCGTACCACCGAAGCTCAGCACATCGGCACACGCGGTCAGATCTGCGAGCGAGCAGCCCAGGTGGGCCACGGCATTCGCCAGCCGCGCGCCGTCGATATAGGTCAGCAGTCCGTTCTCACGGCAGAAGTCCCGGATGGCGTGCAACTCCCGCAGTGAGTAGCACGTCCCGACCTCGGTCAGCTGCGCCAGCTGGACCGCCCGCGCCTGCGCGCGGTGCTCGTCGCCGCGGCCGTCGAGCCGGCGTGCAATGAGGTCTGGGGTCAGCTTCCCGTCCGGCGTCGGCACGGCGAGCAACTTGCTGCCGAGGATGCGCTCCGCTGCGCCGCACTCGTCCACGTTCAGGTGCGAGGTCTCCGCGCAGATGACCGCCTCGAACGGCCGCAGCATGAGGCTGAGCCCTGTGACGTTCGCAGCGGTGCCATTGAAGACCAGCAGCGCCCGGACGGCGCCCGAGGCGTCGCACAACATTGTCTCCGCACGCCGCGAGAGGTCATCGTCGCCGTACGCGACCACATCACCCGTGTTTGCCGCTGCAAGCGCAGCCATGACGGCCGGGTGCACCCCTGCGTGATTGTCGCTGCCGAAGCTCTTGCCAGTTGGGTTCGTCACGTCGCCGAGCATAACGGGACAGGCACGGACTTCACCGACGGCTCCAGCCCGCGCGCAGGCCGCACGGGCTGAGGCTGTCAACCCGGCCCGGCGCTCCTGCGCCTAGCCCCGCCGCGATGGGCCCAGTCCTGGCGACATGCTGCGTACTATCCGTTCCAGGTCCTCCAGCGAGGCGAACTCGACGACAATCTTGCCCTTGCGCTGGCCGAGCTCGACCTTGACCCGCGTATCGAAGATGTCGGAAAGCCGGTCCGCCAGGTCCTTCAGCCCTGGTGCCACCGGCGCCCGGCCGGCCGGCGCCCGCGGGCCTTTCGCCGGGCGGGCCCCCAGTGCCACGATTTCCTCGACCGCACGGACCGACAGCCCTTCGGCAACAATCCGCAGTGCGAGCTGCTCCTGGAGGGCCGGATCGTCGACGGCCAGCAGGGCACGCGCGTGCCCGGCGCTCAGCACGCCGGCCGCCACCCGCTTCTGTACCGCGGGCGGGAGGTTCAGCAGCCTGATGGTGTTCGAGATGTGCGGGCGCGAGCGGCCGACCCGACGGGCGAGCTCCTCGTGAGTTACGGCAAAGTCGTCCAGTAGCTGCTGATATGCGGCTGCCTCCTCGAGCGGGTTGAGCTGCTCGCGATGGAGATTCTCCATCAGGGCGTTACGGAGGAGGTCGTCGTCGGAGGTCTCCCGCACGATGGCGGGAATCAGGTCAATGCCGGCCAGCTGGCTGGCCCGCCAGCGCCGCTCGCCCATGATGAGTTCAAAGCTGCCCGGACTGACCTTCCTGACTACCACCGGCTGCAGCAGGCCGACGACGGAAATCGACGCCGCCAGCTCGCTCAGAGTGTCCTCATCGAAAATCTGCCGCGGTTGGCGCGGATTCGGGCGGATCGCGCCGACCGGCACCTCCTCGAGGTAGGCGCCTTCGATCGGCGGCTCCGCCTCCTGGGTGCCGTATCGCGCGGTCGCGACCGCTCCGTGGACGCCGGGTATCCCCCCCGACACCGGCGGGCCCGATGGAATCAGCGCGCCCAGCCCTTTGCCGAGGCCTCGCTTCTGCTGCGCCATCGTCACCCCTCCTGGCCCTGGGCCTAGTTCGCCGCCGGGGCAGCGTTCCGGTGCGCCAGCTCGCGTGCCGCCTCCAGGTACGCCAGTGCGCCAGTCGAGCCGGGGTCATAGGTCATCACCGACTGGCCATAGCTGGGTGCCTCCGACACCCGGACGCTACGCGGGATGACCGAGCCCAGCACGACCGCCCCGAAGTGCTCCCGGACTTCGTCCGCTACCTGCGAAGCCAGCCGCGTGCGTCCGTCGTACATCGTCAGCAAGATCGTCGTTACGGACAGCACAGGATTGAGATGGCTGCGCACCAGGTCCACGGTCCGCAGCAGTTGCTCAAGGCCTTCCAAGGCGTAGTACTCGCACTGGATCGGTATCAGTACCTCCGGCGCCGCCACGAGGGCATTGACCGTCAGCAATCCAAGTGATGGCGGGCAATCGATGAAGATGTAGTCGAGGCTCGACGCGTCATACGCAGCAAGCGCCCGCGCCAGCCGGGACTCCCTCGCCACCAGGGGGACGAGTTCGATCTCCGCTCCGGCCAGGTCGATGGCGGCCGGCGCGCAATAGAGATGAGGAAAACCCGACACTTGCCTGATGACCGAGCCCAGCGGCTGCTCGTCCACGAGCACGTTGTAGACCGAGGCTATGCCCGAGTGATGGTCCACATCGAGCGCCGTCGACGCATTTCCCTGCGGGTCCAGGTCGACGACGAGCACCCGGGCTCCGTGCATAGCCAGGCTCGCCGCCACGTTCACCGCGGTCGTGGTCTTGCCCACGCCGCCCTTTTGGTTGGCAATTGTGATGATCCGGCACGACGACGGCCTGGGCCATGGTGCGCCGCCTGAGCGGGCGACAACCGCCGCCTCAGCGGCCCGTGCGATCGGCGTGTCCGCAACCGCGTTCGGCACGGCTGGAATGGCCACCTGAACCTCACTCTCGCCCGCATTCACGTCCTCGGCGCCGCCTACGCTATCCGGGCCAGCCCCGGCCCGCACCCCGGCTGGCCCGGTCGGCGCCCATTCCCCGGCCGTTCCCGCCTCGGCTTGCGATGCGAGCGGCGGCGGCGTCTCGGCACTCCGGCGTTCAGTTTCAGCCATCCCGGCCGACCGGGTTTCACGTGAAACCGCCGCCAGCGCCTGGCGCACCCGTTCCGGTGGCGGCCGCCAGGAACTGTCCGCCTCGTCCGATCCGCCGACTCCGGGTGGGGCCCCTCGGGCCTGTTCTCCGCGAAACGGGTGATCGGCGGAATCTGGCGGCAAGCCTCCGGTCGGTGGTGCCGTCGCGGTGACTGGTGCAGCGCCCCCAGCGCGCGCCGCCGACCTGGCCACGTACTCCGCCCACGACTCTCGCCGCCCCGCAGCCGTCAGCGCGCCGCCGTTCGCAGCGGCATCGCCCGTGCCCTCAGCCGGGCCAGGCCAGCCCAGGCCGTCCGGCCCCGAGCCCACGGACTTGGCCGGTCCCGCCGACGCGACCGCGCGACCCGCCGGCCGACCTTCCTCCGGCCAGCCAAGCCCCGGCCCGGAGCCCACTCGCATCTGTCACTCCTCGTCGAGCCGGGAACGTGACCTGTCAGCCGCCTCCACGCCTGCTGTTCGGTCGAGCCCGCCTGCCGGGCGGGCC
>JASHUE010000300.1:0-6481 GCA_030040195.1 Streptosporangiaceae bacterium
TAGCGAGCGCTGCATCGGCAGGCGGGTCGGCGCCGTCTTGTTCATCAGTGTTTCCTTGCCGGACTGGGTGAACGCAGCGCGGCCAAACCAGGGCGTGCACGGTTGGCCAGGTCGATGGGTCCGGCCTGCTGAGCGTTCCGTTGATTGCACTACAAATTGTGCTGAAACTTTCACGTTAAGACATCGGTCGATTGACCGATATTTGAACGCAGAGGAGATCTGCTCTGCTGTGCGGCTGTGGCCAGGCCAGTCTGCGCCGGTTTAGCCTCGGTCAAGCGGAGGCCGCTTGGCCCAACTCGATGATCCGCAGCTTGCCGCACACGCTCACCGCTCCGTTGCAGTGGCACCGGCGCGCAGGCGCCGCGGGCAATGGCCAGGGGGCGCGGCTTGCGCTTGGAAGGGGGAACGAGGTGGCTTCCTTCGACGCGGTCGTGGTCGGCAGCGGGCCGAACGGGCTGGCCGCTGCAGTCACGCTGACCGCGGCCGGCCTGCGGGTGCTCGTGGTCGAGGGCGCCGCGACCGTCGGCGGCGGGTGCCGCACGGAGGAACTGACGCTGCCCGGGTTCCGCCACGATGTCTGCGCCTCGGCGCACCCGCTCGCCCTGGCCTCACCGTTCTTCCGGCGCTTCGACCTGGCCCGGCGGGGCGTGCGGTTCGGCTGGCCCGAAGTGGAGTTCGCGCATCCGCTCGACGGCGGGCAGGCGGGCGTCGTGACAAGGTCCGTTGCCGAAACCGCCAGCAGGCTGGGTCCGGACGAAGCCGCCTACCTGAGACTGTTCGGCCCGCTGGCCGACAACGCCGAGGCCGTGACTGGCGCCGTCTTGTCCAGCTTGCGCCGCGCGCCGGCCGATCCGGGCGCCGCCATCAGGTACGCGCTGCTTGGCCTGCGTTCGGCCAGCAGCGTCGCGGCCAGGTTCGGCACGCCGGAGGCCCGCGGCCTGTTCGCAGGCGTCGCGGCGCACGCAATGATGCCGGTCACCCGGCCGCCGACAGCCGGGCTCGGCCTGCTACTCGGCACGCTCGCGCACGCCGTCGGCTGGCCGGTGGTGATCGGGGGCAGCGCCGCGATCACGGACGCCATGACCGATTGCATCCGCAGCGGCGGCGGCCGGGTGGAGACCGGATGGTGGGTATGCTCACTGGCCGAACTGCCGCCCGCCCACGCGGTGCTGCTGGACATCACCCCGCGGGCCCTGCTCTCGCTGGCCGGTGACCGGCTGCCTGCCCGGTACGCCAGCCGGCTGCGCCGCTTCAGGTATGGCAGCGGGGTGTTCAAGGCCGACTTCGCCCTGGCCGGGCCGGTACCGTGGCGCAGCGATGACTGCCGCCGGGCCGGGACCGTGCACCTGGGCGGGACGTTCGAGGAGATCGCCGCGGCCGAGGCGGACGTTGCGGCTGGCCGCCATCCAAGCGCCCCCTACGTGCTTGCGGTGCAGCCAGGGGTTGCCGACAGCACGCGCGCACCGGCCGGGCGGCAGGTGCTGTGGACCTACTGTCACGTGCCCGCCGGGTCTACGCAGGACATGACTCGCGCGATCGAGGCGCAGATCGAGCGGTTCGCGCCGGGCTTCCGCGACCTTGTCCTGGCTCGCGCCACCAAGACCGCCGCGGAGATGGAAGCGCACAATCCCAATTACGTTGGCGGGGACATTGCGTCCGGTCTGCTGTCGCTGACCCAGACCTTTGCCCGGCCGGTACCCAGGTGGAACCCGTACCGAACTCCGCTGCCAGGTACCTACCTGTGCTCGTCGTCGACCCCGCCGGGGCCGGGCGTGCACGGCCGGTGCGGTGAGCTGGCGGCACTCAGCGCACTGCGCGACGTGTTCGGCATCCGCGGCCAGCCCGACTTGTCCGTAGTCCGGTCGGTTGCGGCGGCCGGCACCCGGAGCGGCCGGGCTGGTTACTGACTGTAACCGTGCTCGCCAAGGTGCGCGGAGCAAGTTCGTGATCGCGTCGACGCAACGGGTAATGAACCTGGTACTGCCGCTCCAGGTAGTTGCGCTCCGTTCGGGCCTGGTGCTGGCCGCCATCGAGCCGCGAGCGCAGAGCCGCTCACAAGCACAGAAGGTGACAGAAATGCTCTCTGCCAGAGAGATCTACGAGGAAATCTTCGGCAGCGACGAGGCATTCCGGTTGTTTTGCTCAATCGCCGCGAGCGGCGAGGCTCAGGGCGGCTGGGAGAACGGCCGGATCGCGGCCCTGGTCCCCGGCTCGCTTCAGTACCTAGCGCCCAAGATCGCCCGGCACGGCGCGGACGAGGACAAGCACGGCCGCATCTTCATGGCGCTGCTGCGCAAGCGCGGGCTGAGCCCGGTGGCCGTGCCCAGGGACATGGACTACACGATGCGCCTGGAGAACGCGGGCATCGGGCTGGCGCATAGTCTCCTGCGCGGCGACCAGGAACTGACGGAAACCGACATCATCACCTATCTCGCGCATAGCCGCGTCACCGAGCAGCGCGCGTCAGAGCAGATGCAGGCGCTGTGCAAGTACGCCGGCGACCGCGAGGAGATCGGTCGCGCGGTCAGGATGATCTCCAATGACGAGGACAACCACCTGGCCTACTGCCACGAGGAACTGCTTCGCCTGGCCGCCGCCGGACATGCGGTATTCATCCGGCGCGCGCTGCACGTGGCCGCCCTGGCTGAGATCGCGATCCACCGGGATGTCAGCAAGGCGGTCATGGCCCGGATGGGAGCGATGCTGGGCTGGTCCCGGCGGAAGACGGTCCTGCTCGTCGCCGGCATCCAGGCCGTTTACCTTTACGAAAGGCTCGGCGGCTGGCGACGGATGGTATCGCTGCGCCCGCCGGCCCGGCGTGACGCGCTGGGCGGCCCGGCACCCGCTCAGCCTGTCGGCGCTCGGGGGACAGCCGGCCGATAGGTCAGGTCAGGCGCGGGAGCCTGACGATCGCGTCCCCGCACTGCCGAGAAAACCAGCTATTCGGATAAAACTATATCATTACCGCATGGATCCCGAGTTGCCTAACGAGAGCGACCTCCGGCGCCGCGTCCTGTCCTTCCAGCCGTTCACCTATGGACATGTCTGGCTGTGGACCACGATCGGCGTCGGCCTGCCGGTTCTGGTGATCGTCTCGATACTCGGGTTCGTCAACGGCTGGCACGACCCCTGGCCGCACCTGGCGTTTGAGATGCCGGTTAGCGGCGTGGCTCTCAGCGGTGCAGCCAGGTCCGTGTGGCTGCGGCGGCTCCCGCGCAACGTCCCGGCCGAGTAGCAGCAGGTTCGCGGCGCCGCGCGGGCCAGTGCACGGTGCTTGCCTTCTCGGATGTACCGGGTGCTTTCTTGCTCTCCTCCGCATGACCGGCTGAGCTGCATAATGGTGCGATGCTGGCTGAGGACGCAGAGCTTCCGCTGCTCGCCCACGATGACCCGGCCTTCGGCGGCGACCGGTTCCACGAGGTCCTGGACGACCTCGCTAGTCGCACCTGGCTGGTGCGGTCGGATCTGGGGTACCTGGTGCTCGGCCGGGAACCTGGCATGGCTTTGCTCAAGGACCGGCGGCTGTCGTTCCCTGCCGTGGAGCTGCTTGAGCTGCAGGGGCTGAACGACGGGGTCATCCACGAGCGCACGACGAAAGGCCTGATGGCGCAGTCCGGTGCGGCTCATGCCCGCCTGCGTCGGCTCGTGAGCGCGGCCTTCACGCCGCGCCAGGTCGAGCGGCTGCGCCCCCGGCTGCGCGGATACCTGGACCGTCTATGGACGGACATCGCACCCGCGGGCCGGTGTGAGGTGGTCACGGCACTGGCCCGTCCGCTGCCTTCGATGGCAATCGCCGAGCTGCTCGGAGTCCCCGGCGACGATGCGCTGCTGGCCCGGTGGTCAGCCAGCCTGCAGGCGGTATTCGACATGGACATGGACTCCAAACGGGCCGAAATCGAGGCGGCCTATGAGGAGGTCAGGGAGTACGTACTCGATCTTGTCGCAAAGCGCAGGCCGCAGCCAGGCGAGGATCTTCTGTCCGCGCTGGTGCATCACGAGCAGGACGGCGACCGGCTCACCGACGACGAGATCGTCACTCTGTCGGCGTCGGTCATCTCCGGCGGGACCGACACTACCGAGTCGCAGCTCGCACATGCCCTGCGGCTGTTCTCCGAGCATCCCGACCAGTGGAAGAAGCTAGGGGACAACCCGGCCCTGGCCGAGCAAGCGACCCAGGAAGTGCTGAGATTCGAGCCGATCGTGCCGTTCACCGCCAGGCTGGTGCGTGAGGAGCTAGAGGTAAAGGGGATCGTCTTCCCGGTGGGGACGGTGCTCTTCGTTTGCGCGGCGACCGCTAACCGCGACCCGTCGATATACGTCGACCCTGGCCGGTTCGACATCATGGCCGATCGGGCGGGCGCCCAGGTCCTCAGCTTCGGCTTCGGCACGCACTTCTGCGCGGGGGCCCACCTCGCCAGAGCCGAGATCACCGAGGCGCTGACGTTCCTCGCTCCCCGCATGCGTGACCTGGAACCCGATGGCGAGCCTGCCTTCGGCACACCGACCGGGATCTACACGATGCGCAGCCTGCCCGTTCGCTTTACTTCGAGCAGCCCGCGGCGAGAGGGTCATTCGAGCGGCCGGCCAGGTGCTGCGGTGGACGAGGCAGGAGGTTCGCTGTCATGAGCGCTGCGGGCCCAGGCGGTGCTGAGCATGAAACCAGACGGCCTGGCGAGGACGTCGGCGAATACGTACGGCGGATGCGCTCACTGCCGGTCGACCAGGTGATCGGTGATGTCCTGTTTAGCTTGCTTCACGCCGCCCAGGTCAAGGTCGGCCGTCACGACGCCCGGCTGCTGATCGACGTGACAACGGTGGCGCACGAGCACGCACGCCGCTACCTGCCGGGCGACCTAGCCAAGCAGATCGACCAGGTCCTGGGACAGCTGCGCCTGGCCCAGGTCAGCGCGGAAGGCAATGCCGGCAAGCAAGGGGAGCGGGAGGAGAATGACCTCGACCACGCCCCGGTCCCGCCCCAGGCCAGTCCAGCTCAGTGAGCCTTTTCGTGCCGTCCTGTGACCGGGCTGCCCGTCAGCTCTTGATCTCGATCTTGCGGGAGCGCGTCTGCGCCGCCTTCGGCAGGCGGACGGTCAAGACGCCGTTGGCCAGCTGAGCGTCGATGTTCTCGGTGTCGGCATCTGCGGGGAGCCTGGTGCGGTAGGCGAACTTGCCGTGACGGTGGCGCAGCGGCTTGCCCGCGGACTGCTGCTTCTCCTCCGCCTTGACCTCGCCGGTGATGCGCAACTCGTTGCCGCGTAGCTCGATGTCCACGTCCTCGCGCTTCATGCCGGGCAGCTCGGCTCGCACCACGTACGCATCAGCGGTCTCCTCGGTTTCCACGTCAGGCATCCACGCGTCCGCGCCAGCCGACTCGAAGAACTGGGACATGCGGTTCCACGTCTGCTCGAACTCGCCGAACGGGTCCCAGAACTCGCTGGGCCAGCCGCCGCGCCATCGCGCCGTCGGCCGCTGACGGCGTGGTACAGGCATGTTCATCCTTGCTCACCTCCAGTTCTGCAGCCACGTTCGCTGCAACGACCAAAGCCCGCCGCAGGCGCGGCGTGCCCGTACTGACAACGGATCCCCTACCGTCGGCGGGTCGGCCTGAAACCGCACGGACAGGCCATCCTGCGCGCGGCTCGATCGTCCGTCCTGCTGCGTTAGCGGGCCCTTTCGACCGGCTCGACGTCACCGCCGCGTCCCTTGCAAGTCACAGGGAGCCAAGGACACTGATCGCCGACCAATCGCTTGTGCGAGAAGGAGGATCACGTGAGCATCACCAACGGCGACGTCGCCGACCGCGCTCTTGAGCTGACGGATGAGCCCGGAGGCTTGCGGCGATGGGCGGCACTGTGCGTCAGCTTCGCCGCGAGCACCACGGGCTCGGTCGTCAGTGCCCGGCAGGTCCTGGCGGTCATCCCGCTTCCGGATCTGCGCGGCGCGGCGCAGGCTCTGCTGACGGAGCTCGCCGAGGATCCAGCCACCGCCCGGCCCGCTACGGCAACGCCGCGGCATGCACGAGAGGGGTCAGGTGAGGTGCTCGACATTTCGTAGATCATGGCTTGCGAGCCAGGCTGGCCTGCTCCTGGCCCTGGCTTCCGGCCTGCCGAAGCCGAGCAGCCGGCAGATCATGATCAGGTTCTCGGCACCGGTCAGCTCGTCGTCCACCGACGCGTACTGACCGGTGAGGGCCAGCAGCTGGCGGACCTGCACCGCTTCGGTCACTAGGCCATATCCGCAGATCCGCGCCTGCCCGCTGTCCGGGCTGACGAGCGTGGACAGCACCTGCAGGTCCACGCCGCCAGGGCTCTGGTCGCGCCGAAGGCCTTGGTCAGGCCATACGCCTCGATCACAGGAGTCATCGGGTCACTGCCCCGATCTCGTCGTTGTCCTGACCATGGTTGCCATGGCCGCTGACACGGCGCGGGCAGGCTGCTGACAGATGACCGTCAGCGCGCTGATGGGTGGCCCTGGGCTCCCG
>JASHUE010000301.1:0-4950 GCA_030040195.1 Streptosporangiaceae bacterium
CGATGACAACCGCGCTGCGGGGCTCGATCACGCCGACGCGCGGCGTCTCCTGGCGGCCTGGCTGATCCGGAAGGTCCTGGCTCATTGCTGGCTCACTGGGCGATGTCCAGCCGGAGCGCCGCGGCGCCGCGCAGGTAGACATGCTGCACGGAAGATCGCGGCTTGTCCGTCTCGATGTGCATCATCAGCCGGACCACTCTCGGCATCGCGCCAGGGACGCTGATTTCGGCGCTGCAGAGCAGCGGCACCTCCTGGAAGCCGAGCTGGCGGGCGGCGAGCGCCGGAAACTCCGCGGTGAGGTCGCCGGTTGTGGTGAAGATCACGCTGATGACGTCCTCAGTGCTGAGCTCGTTGCGCGTCATGACCTCGGTCACCAGCTCGGCGGTACCGGCCAGGATCTCCTCCCGGTCGTTCGCCGTTATCTGCACCGCTCCTCGAACTGCCCGGACGGCCACGTGCCTTCCTTCCTGCGTCATTCTGCCCGCCAGTCGCCTGGCCCGGCCCGGCAGTCGGCTGACTCTTCCCGCCCGTCCACCGACCAGGCTGGCCTGCCCAGCCCGGCTCGGCCGGCGGTCCGCTGACGTTGGTTACCTGCCCCGACTGACCGCCGCTACATGCCTACCGCGGCGTAAAGCTCACCGACTTCCTTGACGGAGAGCTGCCTGGTCGATCCCGGCCGAAGCGAGCCTAGCGAGATCGGCCCGACCTGGGTGCGGACAAGCCTGTTCACCGGGTGGCCGGCCGCTGCCAGCATCCGCCTGACGACGTGCTTGCGGCCCTCGTGCAGCGTGATCTCCACCAGCGTGCGATTGCCGAGCCGCTCTACCACCCGGAACTTGTCCGCGCTGGCGACGCCGTCCTCCAGCGCGATCCCGCTGATGAGCTCGCGGCCCAGGTCACGCGGTACCGGTCCGGACACTTCGGCCAGGTAGGTCTTCGGCACGCCGAATCGCGGGTGCGCGAGCCGGTGCGCCAGGTCGCCGTCATTCATGAGGAGCATGAGGCCCTCGGTGTCGAAGTCAAGCCTGCCGACGTGAAAGAGCCGTTCGGTGACGTCGCCGAGCAGGTCGGCCATGGTCGGCCGGCCGCGGCTGTCGGACATCGTGGTGAGCACGCCCGTCGGCTTGTTGAGGGCGATGTAGACCAGATCCTCCCTGGCCGGGATCCGACGCCCGTCGACGCGGATCACTTGATGCTGGGGATCGACCCTGGCCCCGTAGCGGCGGACTGTCTCGCCGTCGACCTCGACCCGGCCCGCGCCAATCAGCTCCTCGCAGTGCCGGCGGCTGCCGATGCCCGCGGCCGCCAGCACCTTCTGCAGGCGGACGCCACCGGGCACGTCACGCAGCGAATCGCGCTGCCCCGCGTCCACGTCGCCCTGGTCGTTCCAGTCGTCATCGTCGACGTCAGGGGCGGGCTGGTGCAGGCCCTTCGCCGCAGGCCGGCCGGGCGGCTGCCGCCTCGGCTGGCGGCGGTCCCTACCGCCCTGGCTCATGACCGGGATCCAGCTCATCATCGAGGTGGTCGGGCAGGAACGGCGCCAGATCGGGAAGATCAGACAGCGCAGGCAGGCCGAGTCGCTCAAGGAAATAGCCGGTCGTCTGGAACAGGATCGCCCCGGTCTCAGGATCGGTACCGGCCTCCTCCACGAGGCCGCGCAGGACGAGCGTCCGCACGACGCCATCGCAGTTGACCCCGCGGACGGCGGACACCCTGGCCCGGCTGACCGGCTGACGGTAGGCCACCACGGCCAGCGTCTCAAGGGCTGCCTGCGTCAGACGCACCTCCTGGCTGTCGCTGACGAAACGCTCTACCACGGCCGCGCAGTCATCCCTGGTGTAAAAACGCCAGCCGCCTGCGACCTCGCGCAGGTCGAATCCGCGCTGCTCCGCGGTATACGAGTCGGCTAGCTCGCGCAGCGCGACCGCTACCGCCTCGGTGGGGCGCTCCACAATCTGAGCGAGCAAATTCTCCGCTACGGGTTCGTCAGCGACCAGCAGTATGGCCTCCAGGCACGTGCGCAGGCCCGGCCCGGTCTCGGCGCCGTCGGTCTCAGCCTGGTCCGCGGCTTCAGCGGGAGCCGCCGCCTCCGGCCCGTCCTTTGCAGCGTCCAGCCGCCGGGCTTCGAGGTCCTCGGCCCTCCGTGGCTCGTCATCCGGCCACAGCGCGGCCGGTCCGTCATGCATCGTCGCGATCGTCTTCCTCTTCCTCGCGCGCCTGGCCATCCCCATCCGGCTGCCGCGATCGCTCTCGCTCGCGCCCTGCATCCGGCTCGCCGTTCGGCCCACGCTCGCGTCCGGGACCCGTTCGGCTCGGCTGCGCGGATCCCTCGGGCGCCAGCCGATCCACCCACGACACGTAGAGGTCACCCAGCGGGGCAACCTGATCCAGGCCGACCCGGCCGTCCCGGTACAGCTCCAGGACCGCGAGGAACCGCGCCACGATCTCGTAGGTGCCCGCGCAGTCGGCGATGAGCTGCCGGAAAGTTGCGCGGCGCAGCGAGCGCAGCCGTGCTAGCAGTATCTCAGCCTGCTCACGCACCGATGTTCGCGGGACGTGCAGATGCGCGGTGGACACGGTTGGCGGCCGCCGAGGTGCTAGCACCCTCGCCGCGATGATGGCGAACTCCGGCGGCCCGAGCCCGATCAGCACCTCAGGCAGCAGGTCGGCGAACCTGGGCTCCATGGGCACCCGGCGCGGGAACCGCCGCGCCTCTGCGGTCATCCGGCCCGACAGTACGACCGCAACTTCCCTGTATGCCCGGTATTGCAATAGGCGAGCGAAGAGCAGGTCCCTGGCCTCAAGCAGCGCCAGGTCCTCCTCATCGTCGACCTCGCCGGCCGGCAGCAGCCTGGCCGCCTTCAGATCGAGCAAGGTCGCGGCCACTACCAGGAAGTAGCTGGCTTGGTCCAGGTCCCACTCGCCGGCGAGCGCACGGATGTAGGCGATGAACTCGTCGGTCACGCTCGAGAGCGCGATCTCGGTGATGTCGAGCTTGTGCTTGGAGATCAGCCCTAGCAGCAGGTCGAACGGCCCCTCGAAGACGTCCAGGTGCACCTGGAACCCGCCGCCCGCAGGCGCGGGCTCGCCAGCGATGCCCGGCGAGTCGACAATCCCAGACGAATCGGCAATCCCGGATGAGTCGCCACGCTGGGATGAGTCGGCAAGCCCGGACTTGCCGGGTAGCGCGGGATCGCGTGGCTCGCTAGTCATTGTGCTGGTCATCGAGGATCTGCCGCCACCAACTGTGATGCGGCTGCTGCCGCCCCCCGCCGCTGAGATTACCCGAACCGGTCATGTCCCATCACGTAGCCGACCGGCCAGGACGCTGCCCTCCCCCGCCGAATCCAGGTCGGCCAGCAGCACCGCGAGCGCCTCGCGCACGATACGACCGCGATCGACGGACAGGCCATAGGAGCGCAGCGTGAGCCGCGCGCGCTCCAGCTCCATCAGCTCGACGCCAGACAGATAAACGGTGATCTTCTGGGGGTGACTCTCCCTGCCACTAGCCTGGCGCTCGGTTTCAGGGGTCGGACTCCGTGCAGCTGGCCGCAGCAGCTCGGCGACTCCCGGCAGGCTTACCCGGCGTGAGCGGGACCCGCGGGAACGCCCCGATGCCACCGATCCAGTACCTCCTTGGCCAGCTCGCGATACGAGTTGGCTCCGTTGCACGCTGGGTCGAACCGGGTAATGGGTTCTCCGGCAACCGTAGCGTCAGGGAAGCGCACCGTCCGGCTGATGACCGTATGGAATACCTGATCGCCAAAACCCTCGACGACACCCGCGAGCACTTCCCTCGTGTGCAGGGTCCGCGAGTCGTACATCGTGGCGAGCAGCCCGTCGATCGCCAGCTTCGGGCTGAGTCGGGTCGACACTTTGTCGATCGTCTCCATCAGCAAGGCCACGCCGCGGAGCGCGAAGTACTCGCACTCCAGCGGGACGATCACACCGTCCGCGCAAGCCAGCGCGTTTACCGTGAGCAGGCCGAGCGACGGCTGGCAGTCGATGAGGATCACGTCGTAATCCGGGATCACCGGCTGCAGCACCCGGCCGAGGACGAACTCCCTGCCGACCTCGTGCACCAGCTGAACCTCGGCGCCCGACAGGTCGATGTTGCTGGGCAGCAGGTCCATGCCCGCGACCCTCGTCTTGATGACAACGTCGGGTGCGGTAATGCCGCGCTCCATCAGCAGGTTGTAAACGGTCGCGTCGAGCTCGTGCGGCTGGATGCCGAGGCCAACCGACAGCGCCCCCTGCGGATCGAAGTCGACCAGCAGAACCCGGCGGCCGCGCTCGGCCAGCGCCGCGCCGAGGTTGATCGTCGTGGTTGTCTTGCCGACGCCCCCCTTCTGGTTGCAGATAGCCGCAATGCGGGCGGGCCCGTGCACGATCCGCGGCTCCGGATCGGGGAACACCGGCACAGGCCGGCCAGTGGGACCCAGCAGTCCGGGCCGGGCCTCCAAGATCTGGGATGCTGCCACAGCTACCGCACCTCCCGGCGGTAGGCGCCGAATGCGCTCACTGGAACCTGGACTCTAGGGCCTGCGCATCCGGCCGGCAAGCCGGCGCACCGTTGGCAGGCAAATGAGCTGCATGTGAGGGCTGCTCGGCCCGAACCACTTATGAGCGGAACGAGTCGGGTCCCTTTTCGCACGCCGTCGGGCGGCCAGGCTAGCCGAGTGCCCGCGGGTGCGCAGAGGCGTAGACCTCGCGCAACTTGTCCACCGTGACCAGCGTGTACACCTGCGTCGTCGTGACCGATGCGTGCCCGAGCAGTTCCTGCACGACCCGGACGTCGGCACCGCCATCAAGCAAGTGCGTGGCGAACGAGTGCCGCAGCACGTGCGGTGACACCTCGGCCAGCCCGGCCCGGCTGGCCGCGGCGCGCAGCGCGCCCCATGCGCCCTGCCGGGTCAGCCGGCCTCCGCGCGCGTTCAGGAACAGCGCCGG
>JASHUE010000302.1:0-7287 GCA_030040195.1 Streptosporangiaceae bacterium
CCCGGCTACGGCGATCAGCGCCGCGGCCCGGATCGAGCCGACCGGCGCGCCGATGACGAGCGACCCCGTTCCGTGAGCTTGCTGGGCCGCCGCCCAGCCCTGCGTGAGCGATGCCTCGTATTCGCCCGCGAGCAGCAGCACCGCCACTACCCCAGCCGCCGCGATGCCGGCCCCCGCACCGAGAACGTGCCGAGTGCCTGACCTCATCCCGCTCCTCAACCGCCTGCAGAGCGCTGGCCAGCCCGGACGGCTTGCCGCGGCACGCTATCTAACCTTTTTCGGCTCCTCTACTCATCGCGCGCCCAGGTTCGCCGGCTAGCCCTGGTAGTAGGTGTCCGCGACCGCCAGCGCCTCGTCCAGGATGGCGAGCCCTTCCTTGGCCTCGGACTCGCTCACCGTGCACGGCGGGACGACGTGCAGGCGGTTGTAGTTCACGAACGGAATCAGGCCCCGTGCGCGGCACTGGCCCACGAGCGCGTTCATCGCCTCGGACGAGCCGCCGTAGGGCGCGAGCATCGCGCGTGTCTCACGGTTGGACACCAGGTCCAGTGCCCAGAACACGGCGGTCCCGCGAACCTCACCGACCACTGGATGCCGTTCGGCCAGCTCGTGCAGCCCGGGCCCTAGGACACGCTCGCCGACGCGCACCGCGTTCCCGATAATGTCTTCGTCCTTCATCACATCGATCGTGGCCACGATCGACGCGCAGGCCAGCGGGTGCCCGGAGTAGGTCAGGCCGCCAGGAAATACGCGGTCGTCAAACGTCGCGGCGATGGCGTCGGAGATGATCACTCCGCCGGCCGGCACGTAACCCGAGTTCGAGCCCTTGGCGAACGTGATCAAGTCGGGTACGACGTCGTGATCCTCGAAGGCGAACCAGCGGCCGGCCCGGCCGAAACCGCACATGACCTCATCAGCGATGTAGACGATGCCGTAGCGGTCACATAGCTGACGCACCCCGGCCAGGTAGCCGGGCGGCGGGATCAGCACCCCGGCCGTGCCGACGATCGTCTCCAGCAGCACCGCGGCGATCGTGGCCGGGCCCTCCATCTGGATGACCTGCTCGAGGTGCTGCAGGGCCCGCTGCGATTCCTCCTCCGGCGTGCCTGCCCAGAACGCCGAACGGTACAGGTACGGGCCGAAGAAGTGCACGTGCCCGGTCGCGAACTCGTTGGGCCACCGCCGGGGGTCACCGGTCGAGGTGATGGCCGCGCCGGTGTTGCCGTGGTAGGAGCGGTAGAAGCTCAGCACCTTGGTCCGGCCGGTGTGCAGCCGCGCCATCCGGATCGCGTTCTCATTGGCGTCGGCGCCACCGTTGGTGAAGAACACCTTCTCCATGCCCGCCGGCGCCAGCGCGGCCAGCCGGGTAGCGGCCTCGCCCCGCGCCTCGTTGGCATGCTGCGGCGCGATCGTGGCGAGCTTGGCCGCCTGGGCGGCGATCGCCGCGGTCACGCGCGGGTGCTGGTGGCCGATGTTGGTGTTCACCAGCTGGCTAGAGAAGTCCAGGTAGCGGTTGCCGTCGTAGTCCCAGAAATACGAGCCCTCGGCGGCGGCGATCGGCAGCGGCTTGAGCCCCTTCTGCGCGGACCAGGAGTGGAAGACGTGTGCGCGGTCCATCGCGAACACCTCGGCGCCGCGCTCGGGGTCGGGCGTGTAGGGGGTACGGGGGGTGTAGTCAGTCATCGTCAACTCCTACTGATTGACCGGGAAGCCCAGGTTGACGCCGCCGTGGCTGGGATCAAGCCAGCGCGAGGTTACCGCCTTGGCCCTCGTGTAGAAATGCACGCCATCGGTGCCGTAGACGTGCGTGTCTCCGAACAGCGACGACTTCCAGCCGCCGAAGGAGTAAAAGGCCATCGGCACGGGGATCGGCACGTTGACGCCGACCATGCCGACTTCGACCTCGTGGGTGAACCGGCGGGCCGCTCCCCCGTCATTGGTGAAGATCGCGGTGCCGTTGCCGTACGGGTTGGCGTTGATGATCTGCAGCGCGTCTGCGTAACTGCCCGCGCGGAGCACGGACAGCACCGGGCCGAAGATCTCGTCGCGGTAGCAGTTCATCTCCGGTGTGACGTGATCAAGCAGCGTCGGACCGAGCCAGAAGCCGTCGGCCGCATCGCCAGTGATCGGGTGACCACGGCCGTCGACGGCGAGCAGGGCTCCCTCCGCCACGCCCGAGTCCAGGTAGCCGGCCACCTTATCGCGGTGCTGGCGGGTCACCAGCGGTCCCATCTCCGAGGCCTCCTGGTCGCCGGGTCCGACGGTGAGGCTGGCCATCCGCTGCCGGATCTTGGTGACCAGTTCGTCGCCGACCGGCTCGACCGCGACAACTGCCGAGATCGCCATGCACCGTTCGCCCGCCGAGCCGAAGCCCGCATTCACAGCGGCGTCGGCAGCCAGGTCCAGGTCAGCGTCGGGCAGCACGACCATGTGGTTCTTGGCGCCGCCGAGGGCCTGCACCCGCTTACCGTGCGCGGTGCCGGTTTGGTAGATGTAGCGGGCGATCGGCGTGGAGCCGACGAAGCTGACCGCGCGCACATCGGGATGGGTCAGCAGCGCGTCGACCGCCTCCTTGGCGCCGTGCACGACGTTGAACGCGCCGTCCGGCAGCCCGGCCTCGGCCAGCAGCTCGGCGAGCAGTTGCGAGGCGGACGGGTCCTTCTCCGAGGGCTTGAGCACGAACGTGTTACCGCAGGCCAGCGCGATAGGGAACATCCACATCGGCACCATCGCCGGGAAGTTGAACGGGGTGATGCCCGCGACCACGCCAACCGGCTGCCGGATCGAGTAGGCGTCGACGCCGGTCGAGACGTTCTCGGAGTAGCCGCCCTTGAGCAGGTGCGGGATGCCGCACGCGAAGTCCACCACTTCCAGGCCCCTGGCGACCTCCCCGGCCGCGTCCGACCGCACCTTGCCGTGCTCGGCGGTGATGATCGCCGCCAGCTCGGCCTGGCGCGAGCGCACCAGATCACGGAACGCGAACATCACGCTGGCCCGTTTGACCAGCGACGTTTCCCGCCAGCCGGGCAGCGCCGCTTCGGCGGCCGCCACGGCCGCGCCCACCTCGGCCGCGCCGGCGAAGTCGACGGTCCCCGTGACCCTGCCGGTGGCGGGGTTGTAGATGTCACCGCGGGCCGCCGCCTCTCCGGTCCACGGCTTGCCGTTAATCCAGTGCGTGCGGTACTGATCCATGACCCTGTCTGCCTTCCGGTTGCGGCCATGCGCCGCTGTACCATGCTCTCCCCTGCGCCCAGTGTGTCGCCAGGCCAGGCCCATGCCAAGATACATTTTGTAAGGGAACGACGGGCTCCCCACTACACCGTGTATAGCCAGTATCGCGGTCGACGGACTGTAAGCTAACCGGCGGTCCGGCTTTACGCCGTGTTCGGGGAGGAGGCACGATGCTGCCAACGGTCGCCGAGGTGCTCGCTTTGGATCCGGTCCGCAGCGGGGCGCCGCGAGTCCTGGCGGGCGCTGACAGGCTGGACGCCCCGGTCCGCTGGGTGCATGTGATCGAGCTGACCAGGGCCGCTCACCTCCTCCGCGGCGGCGAGCTCGTGCTTTCCACGGGTATCGCCCTGCCCGACGACACGGCCGGGCTCCAGCACTACGTGGCCGAGCTCGCCGCGGTCGGCGTGAGCGCCCTGGCGGTGGAGCTGGGCTCCCGGTATTCCCGGAGTCTGCCATCCGCGCTGGTCAGCGCGGCCACCGATCATCAGCTGCCGCTCATCGTGCTGGGGCGGGAGACTCAGTTCATCGAGATCACCGAGGCTGTGCACGCCCTGATCATTGACGCGCAGCTGGCCGAGCTCCGCTCGGCCGAGCGGCTCCATCAGGTGTTCACCGAGCTGGCCGTGTCCGGCGCGGCCGCCGATGAGGTGGTCGCCCAGGCCGCCAGCCTGGCCGGCTGTCCCGTCATCCTGGAGAACCTGGCGCATCACGTCCTGGCCTGCGCGCCCGGCAGCCAGGACGCGGCCACGCTGCTGGCCGGGTTCGCCGCGCGCTCACGGGCGGTCCGCGTCCCCGGCCGTACTGGCTATGACGCCGCCTCGGGCTGGCTGGTCACCGGCGTCGGCGCCCGGGGCGAGGACTGGGGCAGGCTGATCCTGATTCGCGCTGGGGCGATGGCGCCCGCCCCTGGCGATGTGACCCTGATCGAGCGCGCCGCGACCACGCTCGCGCTCGGCCGGCTGCTCGACCACCAGCAGGAGAGCCTGGAACGGCAGGCCCACCGGACGATCCTGTCCGCCTTTCTCGGACATGGCTACGCCGACCAGTCCGAGGCGGAGGCCAGGGCCAGGGCACTCGGCGTCCCGGTCACCGGCCGCTGCCTCGTGACCGTCGTGGTCCGGCTGGCCGCAACGTCGTCCGGCCTGGAAGCCCAGGCCAGGGCGGCGGAAGTCGCAGACACGCTGGCGGCGGTCTGCCGGCGGCAGCGAGTGCCTGCCCTCGTCGGCTCGCTGGACGACAACCGGATCGCCGCCCTGCTCGCGCTGCCGCCCAGGTCCGACGCCGAAGCTGCGCTCACCCGGCTGGCCGAGCAGCTGCGGCCCCGCTTGTCGGAGCAGGACGTGATCGGCGCCGGATCGTCGGTCGACTCGGTCGGCGGCGTGCACCGCTCGTTCCTTGAGGCCGAGCACGTCGCCGAGGCCGCCGCCGGGAACGGCTCGGGCCTGCCGTTCTACCGGCTGCCGGATCTGCGGCTACGGGGCCTGCTGCACCTGCTGCGCGAGGATCCGCGGCTGCTGGCCTTCGCCGAGCGGGAACTCGGCCCGCTGCTGATGCACGACGACGCCAGCGGCACTCAGCTGCTGGCCGCGCTCACCGCCTACCTGTCGGCCGGAGGCAACAAGGCCGAGGCCGCCAAGCAGGCGCATCTGGCCCGGCCCACCATGTACGAGCGGCTACGCCAGATTGAGGACGTACTCGGCGTTGACCTCGAGCCCGCCGAGTCCCGGCTGTCGCTGCACGTCGCGCTGCTGGCGCTCAAGTCCGCGGCTGCCTGAGGTCAGCTCGCTAGCGCGGCCGGCTCACCACTGCCAGGTCACGGAACCACGCCTGGAAGCCCGCGCCTTCGGGCGCGGCGCACATCGCGCCGGCGAGGACCGTTTCACCCGGTGGCACGTACACCACCGCCGCTAGCTCGCCGGGATCGCCGCCGTCGGCCGTGTACCTGACCTCCACCGAGTCGCCGCGTCTGGCCAGGTGCAGGCCGATCTCGGTCGTGCCGCGCGGGAGCTCGCCGACGGCCCAGCTTGAGTACTCGAGCGTCACGACCGTGCTCAGCCGCATCCTGCCGTCGACGTACTCGACTCCAGCCTTGAGCCACCGCCGATCGTCGACCCTGATCATCGCTCCGGCCTGGTCGTACTGCGCGCTGTACGCGCCGCGCACGCGCACGGACAGATCGAACTGGCCATCGACCCGCTCGCCGTACAGGTGGCCGGTGTCGCGGACGTAGCCGTACCCGGTGGTGCGCCAGAAGTCCGTCCCCGGATCGGCCATGACCGCCAGCTCACCATTCGTTTCCGACCACCGGGCGGGCTCATTTAGCCAGTGCACGGCAACCTCCTGGCTGCTCGCTGATCGCGGACTGTCCGCGTCGACATCCGCGCCGGACTGATCCGGCAGCCCTCAGGAACACTAGTCTGAGCTGACTGCATGTACCCGGCGGCGTCGCGGGTTAGCTGGCGTGTGCTACATCAACGAAGGAGGCCAGCGGCATGGTGCAGGGCCCTCGGCTGAGTGGAGTCGTCATCTACGTCAGGGACCTCGACCGGTCGGTGACCTTTTACCGGGACTTGCTGAGGCTTGAGGTTATCGACAGCAGTACAACCGCTGCGCTGCTGGCCGTGCGGGACGGATGTTACCTGGTGCTGCGGGCGACCGGCGGCAGCTCCCCGCGGCCGCTCGGAGCGATCGGCCTCCAGTACGTGACGTGGATGATGCCGAGCCGAGCCGACCTGGACCGCGCCGAAACGCTGCTGAAGAACCGGTCGGCCTACGTGGAGACGCGGACCGTCGGCGGCACCACGTCGGTCGAGGGTCACGATCCCGACGATCTGACCATCGTGCTGGCCTACTCAAAAGATGACCAGCTCCCCCTGCGCGAGCTTCCGAGCCGGATATACGCATGGTGACGGACCGTCAGTTCATCAGCTGGTCGATCTCGGCCGCCGTCGGCATGCCGGCCCGCGCCCCCGGCTTCGTGACTGCCAGCGCCGCCGCGGCCAGGGCGCGCCGGACGCTGGCGCGCAGCTCGTAGCCCTGGGCGAGGCTGGCCGCCAGTACCCCGGTCATCGTGTCCCCCGCACCGGTCGTGTCGACGGCTGTCACCCGGTGCCCGGCGAAGTGCTCCGCCGCGGCCGCGTCCGCGACCAGTGCGCCGTCCGCGCCCATGGTCGCGATGATCGGGCCGCCCGTGTGCCTGGCCAGGGCCATTGCGGCAGCCTCTGGTGTCACTCCGCCCGGCAGGCCGCACTGCGTCGCCAGGGCTGCCAACTCGGGCATATTCGGCGTCGCGACCGCCCGAGCCAGCACGTCGGCGCAGCCTTCCCTGGCGGGCGCGGGATTCACCACGAGCAGCGCTCCCGAGCCGCGGGCCGCGCGTGCCGCCTCCCGAAGTGGTACCTCGGGAAGCTCGAACGACAGCACGACAACGTCGGTTGGGAGCAACTCCAGCGCCGCGAGCGATACGCGGACGTGTGCGGCGGTCACTAGATCGTTTGCCCCGGCCGCGACTGCAATCTGGTTCTCGCCGCTGCGGGCGTCGACCAGAACTACCGCCAGCCCGGTGGGGGCGTCACATTGCGCCACGGCGGAGACCGCGATTCCCTCCGTCCGGAGGGCAGTCAGCGCATTCTGGCCATCCTGCGCGCCGACGGCACCGATCATGTGCACCACCGCGCCCGCGCGAGCTGCGGCGACCGCCTGGTTGGCGCCCTTGCCACCGTGATGACGCGTGACGACTCCGCCGGGGACGGTCTCGCCCGCTACTGGCAGTCGAGGCAGCCGCATGACGATATCGATGTTGATTGAGCCGACGACGATCACGCGCCCTACGGCCCGGCCGGCGTCATCGCTCATGTTGCGCCACTATAGGAGCAATTCGCCGGCGCTGGATGGAGCCCGTGACCAAGAAGATCATTCTCGACTGTGATCCGGGAATCGACGACGCCCTGGCGATCGTCTACGCGGCCGGGTGCGCTGAACTCGAGCTCCTCGGCATTACGACGGTGGCCGGGAACGTGAGCCTCGACAAGACGACAAGCAACGCGCTGCGGGTCT
>JASHUE010000024.1:0-4687 GCA_030040195.1 Streptosporangiaceae bacterium
CCGAAGTACATCCGTCCCGGCAGCATACGCGCCTACCGGGGCGCCGCAGCCCGTCGCAAGCGCGCCGAGCATGCTGCGTTCGGCCGTGATAGCGGCGCGACTGTACTTGTCGTCGACGCTGGCAAGCAGCGCAACGAGATCTTCCCTGCCCGCACGGCACTCAACCGCCAGCGCGCCCTGGCCAGGCGCGGGGAGCATCTCATCCGGCTCGAATACCTGGGTAACGGCATCCAGTCGGCCAATTCTGGCCAGCCCGGCATGGGCAAGCACGACAGCGTCCAGATCACCCGATTCCACCCGGCCGAGCCGGGTACCGGCGTTGCCGCGGACGGGAACCGGCCGGAGGTCGGCCCTCAGCATCAGCAGCTGGGCGGCGCGGCGCGGCGATCCGGTGCCGATGAGAGCGCCGCGCGGCAGATCGGCGAGCTTGGCTCCATCCTTCGCGGCCAGCGCATCCCGCGGGTCGTCCCTGACCGGGACCGCGCCGAGGACGATGCCCTCGGTCGCGCCCGTCGGCAGGTCTTTCATCGAGTGCACGGCGAGGTCTACCTCACCGGCCAGCAGCGCGGCGCGCAGCGCACTGACGAACACGCCGGTGCCGCCGATCTGGGTCAGGTCCCCGGCGTTCACGTCGCCTGCCGACGTGATGCCGACCAGTTCGACCTGGCGCCCGGTCCGCGCCGTGAGGACGTCCGCTACGTGGCGCGACTGTGCCATTGCCATCGGGCTTCGCCTAGTGCCGATCCGCAGGACGGGTTCGCTCATCGCTGGTTCCCTCCCGGAGTGGTCGGGGTGCTGGCTCGGGGGGACGAGCCCCCGGATCCCCCCGCGGTGCTGGCTCGGGGGGACGACCCCCCGGATCCCCCCGCGGGCACGGTCAGGCTCGTGTCGGCGTGCACGACGGATTGGACCGCCGCCGGATCCAGGTCAAACAACACCCGGAGAGCGTCCTCATAGCTGTCGGCGCCTGGCCTCCCGGCCAGCTCCTTGACCCGGACAGTCGGTGCGTGCAGGAGCTTGTCCGCGATCCGGTTCATGGATCTGGCCACCTCCTCCAGCACCGCAGCATCCACGCTGCCGATCCGGCCAGCCAGCCTGGCCAGCTCCGATTCCACCACGACCGCGGCCTTGGCTCGGAGCGCCACGACGGTGGGGGTGACACGATCTGCCCGCCCGGCAGAAAGGTAAGCCTCGAGTTCGTCCGCCACGACCTGGCGCGCGGCGGCAATCGCGGATTCGCCCGGCTGCATGCCGACCGCGTCCGCCGCCGCTAGCGTCTCCAGGTCGGTCACGGCCGCGCCGGGAATGTCGCCGACGCCCGGCTCGACGTCCCTCGGCAGGGCGAGGTCCAGCAGCACCAGCGGGCCGGAGCGGGCCGCCCGCTGCCGCAGCGCCTGGTGCACCATCTCCCCGGAGATGATGTGACCGGACGCACCTGTGCACGTCACCACCAGGTCGGCGGCGGCCATCAGGCCGGGCAGGTCGGCCATGCTCGCCGGCCGGGCGCCGTGCTGGGCGGCCAGCCGCTCGGCCCGCTGGCGGGTCCGGTTGGCGATGACCAGGCTGGCCGCAGCCGCCCTGGCGACGCTGGCCGCGGCCAGACCGCTCATGGCACCGGCCCCGATCACCAGTACGTGCAGGCCGGCTAGCGAGGGCGCACCCCGTTCCCGCCCAGAATCGATGCCCAACTGCGCCGCCGCCGCCTGCAGACCGACGCTGACCAGGCTGGCCCCGGCGCCGCCGACGCCGGTCTCGGACTGGGCGCGCTTTCCGGCCCGCAGCGCCAGTGAGCCGAGGTCGGCCAGCGACCGGCACAGCGTGCCCTGATCGCGCGCGACCCGCAGAGCGCTGCGCAGCTGCCCGAGTATCTGGCTCTCGCCGACCACCATCGAATCAAGGCCGCAGGCCACCGTGAGCAGATGCTGCACGGCGCGGTCGGAATAGTGCACGTACAGGCACGGCGTCAGCTCGGCGTGCGGGACACCGGAATGGCGGGACAGCAGGTCGCAGATGGCCGTCACCGCGCCGTGAAACGAGCCCACCTCGGCGTAGATCTCCATGCGGTTGCACGTGCTGAGGATCACCGCGCCGACGACGTCATCGGCCCTGGCGACGTCGTGCATGAGCTTGGTCAGATCGTCACCGGCCAGCACGGTCCGCTCAAGCGTCGCCAGCGGCGCGCCCTTGTGGCTCAGACCGACGACCAGCACACTCATGTTCCTACCGCCTGCGCTCCCGTCCTGTAGTCGACTTCGCCAGCTTCCAGCGTCCGATGGATGTCCGGCCCGGCGCCGATGCCGTCCGGCGGCATGCCCGCCGCGGTAGCGGCGAGGCCTAGTTCCCGGCTAGCCGCGGCGTCCCGCCGCTGGCCCGCCGCATTTGCGTCTTGGTCACGCCCTTCCGGCGCGATTGCGCGCCGCTGGGCGTGGAATGCCAGGAACTGCAATTCGATCGACAGGTCGACCTTACGCACATCGACGCCCGATGGCACGTTGAGTACCACTGGTGCGAAGTTCAGGATGCTCGTCACCCCCGCCGCAACCAGCCGGTCACAGACATTCTGAGCGGACGCGGCGGGCGTGGCGATCACCCCGATGGACACGCGGAAATGCTCGATGACCTGCTCGATCTCGGCGTCACTGCGGACCTTGTGGTGCGCGATCACCGTGCCGACGACGCGCGGATCGCAGTCAAGCAGGGCCGCGATGCGAAAACCGCGGGAAGCGAACCCGCCGTAGTTCGCCAGCGCCCGGCCGAGATTTCCGGCGCCGACGATCAGCACCGGCCAGTCCTGCGTCAGGCCAAGCTCGCGAGACACCTGGTAGACCAGGTACTCCACGTCGTAGCCCACGCCCCTGGTGCCGTAGGAGCCCAGGTGCGACAGGTCCTTTCGGAGTTTGGCCGAGTTAACCCCCGTCGCCGCGGCCAGTTCTTCGCTCGAGACGGTCGCCACGTCCTGCTCGGCCAGCGCGTTGAGCGCGCGCAGGTACACCGGCAGGCGCGCCACCGTCGCGTCGGGGATTCCATGGCCATTCGCGTGGGCCGTGCCGACCTTAGCCGCGCTTGCCTTAACTGGGCGGCTAGCGGATGGTGAGCTGGCCTTGGCCGGGCGGACGGCAGACGCAGGGCGGCGGGACATGCGCCGGTACTCCTGGGGGCTCGACAATGCATCCGGGGCAAGGTCCCGGAACGGCTTCGACGTCCACCGTACGCTCTTGTGAACGTTTGCACAAAGTCACGCCGATTCCGTCGCGAAGACCGCTGCCCGTCGCGACCGCACCCGCAGTGGTCGGTTGACCTGCGATCCAGCACTTTAGAGGGGAACGAGGAGTCGCCAGGTCAGGGGCGTAGCGCGGCGCGCAGCCGGTCCTCGCTGACACGCCAGAAGTCGTGCTGAACCCCGTCGACGAACGTGACGGGAATCATGTCCGAGTACTCGCTGAGGTCGGCCGGACTTGCGTCAATGTCCCGTTCCTCGAAGCTCTCGTTGAGCTCCGCCGTGACCCGCGCGATGACCGCCCGAGCATCCGCGCACAGATGGCAGCCGGGCCGCGACAGCAGCACGACGCGCGGGCCCCCGTCGCCATCGGCTCCGGCTACCACGAGGACCCGCCTCGGCTGGCCGGCGGTCTGCCGTAATCCCGCAGGTAGTCAGGCCGCTCGAAGCCTGAGGTGTCGAAGCCTGGCTCGCCGAACAGTTCGGAGACCGAGGGGAAGGGGGAGACCTTGGCCTGCTGCAGCCCGAGCTCGATGACGTTGGTCGCCAGTACGTACGGCCGGCGGTCGGCCTCGAACTTGAGCACGTACGGTTGCTGCTTGTGCCGCTCGTAGGCGCCGCGATCACGGTAGACCTCATAGAGGATCCGCTGCATCGGGGCCGAGGGCACCGCGTGCACGATGAACACCAGAGTGTCCGGCTCGGAGGCCCTGACCTTGCCCACGACCCGCTCGGTCAGCTGGTCGAACTCCTGCACCCGGTCTTCCAGCAGCGTGTAGATGGCAATCTGCCCGAAAAGGTCGGCACGGGAGCGATCAACCTCGGCGTCGTCCGCCCAGTCGCCCCGGTGGCGGCCGCCTGCCGGGTCTGACTGGTAGGCCAGCGCTCCGGCCGCCTCGGCGGCCGGGTCGTCCCACTCGGCGCCGCCAGCCCTCAGGTCAATATCGCCGGTTGCGACGACGCCATCTTCATGATCATCATGCCCTGGGCCTTGCCCGGCCCGGCTGCCGTAACGGTCATCGCGCGTGTGCCACCCGTAGTCGTCCTGCTGCCCGGTACCGTCTTGCCAGCCAAAACGGTCGTCTGGCCGGTACGGCCCGCCGATGTCTCCGGTCTGGTCCACCTCGGGCTGCCGGCGCAGGTCGCCCCAGCGGCCGTCATCGGCCCTCTCAAAGCCGGACTGCCGCCGGGCTGGGCCGCGTCCTGGCGGGCCGATCCCGTCATCCCGGTCCCTGCCGTCCCCGGGGCCCCACGGCCCGTCACCGCCGTCCCAGCCGCCAGCGCTGGCGTCCATGCCGCCAGCCCTGCGGCCCTGCAGCGCCGCAATCCGCATCCGCCCGATGTGGACGCCGGCGAACCAGGTAATCCCGGCCGCGGCGGCGCACAGGAGCGTGAACAGATGCGTGACCGGCAGGTTCGCGACGCCCTCATAGCTCGCCAGCAGGGCCAGCTCCGGGTAGGCCAGCAGCA
>JASHUE010000303.1:0-3346 GCA_030040195.1 Streptosporangiaceae bacterium
GCACATTCCCCCGGCCGTTATGCGCACCGAGGTACTTCGGATCCAGCTCCACCGCGCGGTCGAACGCAGCCAGCGCCGCCGCCGCCTCCTCCCGTCGGCCCAGGTTCCGAAGGGTGATCGCCCGGTTGTGATGGGCAACAGCGTCGCTCGGGTCCAGCTCCACGGCCCGGTCGAACGCAGCCAGCGCCTCTTCCCGCCGGCCCAGGTTCCGAAGGGTGATCGCCCGGTTGTGATGCGCGATAGCGTCGCTCGGGTCCAGCTCCACCGCGCGGTCGAAGGCGGCCAGCGCCTCTTCCCGCCGGCCCAGCTCACTCAGCACATTCCCCCGGCCGTTATGCGCACCGAGGTACTTCGGATCCAGCTCCACCGCGCGGTCGAACGCAGCCAGCGCCTCTTCCCGCCGGCCCAGCTCACTCAGCACATTCCCCCGGCCGTTATGCGCACTGACGTACTTCGGATCCAGTGCCACCGCCCGGTCGAAGGCGGCCAGCGCCTCCTCGCGCCGGCCCAGCTCACTCAGCACGAAACCGCGGTTGTGGTGAGCGACGGCATAGCCCGGATCCAGCTCCACCGCCCGGCCGAACGCAGCCAGCGCCTCCTCCCGCCGGCCCAGCTCACTCAGCACGAAACCACAGTTCCAGTGCGCACTGGCATAGTCCGGATCCAGCTCCACCGCCCGCTCGAACGCAGCCAGCGCCTCCTCCCGCCGGCCCAGCTCACTCAGCACGAAACCGCGGTTCTGGTGAGCGACGGCATAGTCCGGATCCAGCTCCACCGCCCGGTCGAAGGCAGCCAGCGCCTCCTCCCGCCGGCCCAGCTCACTCAGCGCGTTCCCGCGGCCGTTGTGCGCACTGGCATAGCTTGGGTCTAGCTCCAGCGCACGGTCGAAGGCTGCCAGCATTTCGTCCTGCCGGCCCAGGTCTCTCAGTACGTTCCCCCGGCCGTTGTGCGCACCGGCATAGCTCGGGTTAAGCTCCACCGCCCGGTCGAAGGCAGCCAGCGCCTCCTCCTGCCGAGCCAGGTTCCGCAGGGTGATCGCCCGGTTGTGATGCGCGATAGCATCGCTAGGGTCAAGCTCCACCGCCCGGTCGAAGGCAGCCAGCGCCTCCTCCTGCCGGCCCAGGTTCCGCAGGGTGATCGCCCGGTCGTTGTGGTAGCTGGGGTTGGTGGGCTTTAGAGCAATAGCCTGAGAATAAGCCGCTAGCGCTTGATCGAACTGCCCTTCATCGTCCAGTGCTGTAGCAAATGCGCCCCAGGCTGAAGCGATATCATGAGCCATTTGAGTGGCGATCTTGGCCGCGCTAAGAACCAGCCGGGAGATGACGGGGCTGGGCTGTCCGTCCTCCAGTTCGCGCCAAGCCTGGTCGACGGGCATGCCCTGCTCTAGCAAGGCACCCGTCAGATTGACTGCTAGAGGAAGGCCTCTTGTGAACCGCGCTATCACGTCGATGTCCGTACCGTTAAGGATTGGCGTGCCTAGTCGCCCTTCCAGATACCGACGGATCGTCTCGTCACCAAAACGAGTTGGTGACATCAGCACAAGATGCTCGTCGCCGATGTCTCGGATAAATTGCTCCACCGGGCTATCGGCGTCGGCGGCTGCCTCCGTCTCGAATCGGGCGCCCACTACCCAGGTTATCTTCGGACCCGTCGCGACCATCACTCTGCGTAGCCATGACCATGCGCGGTCGCCGATAACTTCTCCGGTATCCAGCATGACCACGATCGGCACAGACATCGACATTGACCGCAGTCCAGCTGCTGCCCGGCGTGTCAGTTCCCCCGCTGGATCCGTCATGAGGTCGTACTCTTGGCCGGCAATATCGCCAGGCTCCCTGCCAGTCACTGCGCGAACCGCCGGGTCCGACAGATGGCTCCCCGCCTGGGCCGCTGCTGCTAGTTGACTGGAACTTAGCCCGGCTTCTCCTGCGGGATCACCACTTATCGCCAATCCTGCCGACGCTACCGCCCTCAGCAGTGCAGCGGCATCGGCAGCAGTGAACGGCGATTCGGGCTGCCTGCTTTCCGCGAGCAGATCGGCAACTCGGGCAGCGTACTCAGCTATCCGGCTAGCGCCCTGCCGGTAATCGGCAAGGTCCCTCTCGGCTCGTCCCGCGAGCTTTGCGTCCGTCTCGCATGTGTCTGTGACGGCTTTTTGCAGTGCATTCAGCACGGTCAGCAGGCTTGGACCAGCCGAGTCCACGTAGCTCGCCGGGTCACTGTCAAGCTCATCCCGCCAGTCCAGCCACACAACCCGTACACGCCCTGGCTTAACTGGCGAGCGTGGCAGCGTCCCTTCCGTCATCTGCCGGAATTGTCGCAGCAGACTGCTCTTCCCGCTGCCGCTCAGCCCATGAACTACTACCACCGGCGAGCGACTCGCTTCGCTCGGATAGTTGCCTCTCGCCCGGCGCCCTTGCCAGCCTGGGTTAGGTGATCCTTCTGGCCCCGTCAACGTCTCAAGCAGCGCGGCAAATCGGCGTTGCTCGTCCCATCGTCCGGCAAAGACCTCGCCCACCCCATAAGTGTCTCTTGCGCAGCCGCATCAGCGAAGCCGTGCGCCAAAACTGAGAGTGTTAAAGACAGCACAGCGAAACTGTGTCGCTGAAAACAGCAAGGCGGACGGGGCTCGAGCGCACGACCGGCGGATCATGAGTCCGGGCCGCCGGCAGGTTCCGTCGGCGGCGCTGACCTGCACGAAGTCATGCTGACGTGATCACCACGGCCACCGTTTGGGCATGCACTTGGCATGATCATGGGACCGTCGGGCGCAGATAGCTCCCAGACCAAGAAGGTGCCTCACTCTTGGCCGCGCACGCCCGGCCTTCTTCTTCCAGAGTGTCGATCGGCTTGCGAACCGGCCGCGCGCCAGTCCGTGCGCCTGCATCAGCGTCGTCCTCGGTGGCATGACGCGACGGCGCGCCTCGCTACCGAGGGATGTTTGAATAATGCGGTGGTGCCTTCAGAATGGCTTCTGCATGGGTAGGTTCTCGCACCCACCCTCGGGGGAGGAAACGCGATGTCCGTACTTGTCGGTATCGTCATTATTGTAGTTATCCTTTGGGCAGTTAGAGCGGTGATCAAGTTCTACTGAGTTGAGGACTGGATCTAATGTGTCCAGCACCTGCCGGATCGCTCACACGTTGTTACGCGAAGCCTCCAGGTCCCCGTCCAGTCTTAGCATCGCGGCAGCATCAGACGGCCGCATGATCTCGGGTTTGCTACGTCGCTTGACGAGATTCAGTGCCGACAGTTTGCGAAGGCCGCTCAGATCAAGATCGAGGGTCTTGCGGTCATGCTCGGACACGTGCAGAAGGTGGCCCGGCAGGTCAAAGGCGTAGAAGAT
>JASHUE010000304.1:0-10284 GCA_030040195.1 Streptosporangiaceae bacterium
TGGCCGGCCCGGCTGGCGCGCTGGCCCTCGGCCGACCACGCCTGCGCGACCGCCCCCGACAGCCGGAACTGGAACGGGGCACCCAGGGTCAGCAGCCAGATCAGCTCGGCGTGAGCGGTGTCTGCGTCCCCGCCCGGCCAGTGCATCACCGCATGCGCGAACGACCTACGGCCCCGTGGAAGACGGGGGCGGCTCCCGTGGTAGCCCGACACCCGGCCTCGCGACCAGCCGGGGCCCCTGGCCCCCGCAACCGCGAACGTGCCGCCTCCCCGCTGTGATGAGGTAATCCGGCGCACGGACAAGGAGCTGATGACGCCGCCCAGCCCGGAACCGCTGCTTGGCGCAGTCCGTGCCTCCGTGATCTTCTCAACGATCTCGGGGCTGAAGGCCAGCGTGTCTGCGGCCGATCGCGGCCCGATCGCGAGCACGGTCAGGTCGTCGCTGTGCTTGCCCCACGCACTCGCCAGGTCGAGGCACGGGGTGGCGTCGCCGCCGAGCGCGGCCAGCACGAGTTCGCCTTCGGCGTCGGGATGGTCGGCAGCCTGCAACTGGCCATCCGCCCACCGGATCCTGTGCTGGCCGGCCCCGCAAGTGACGTGCGTCTCGGCCGGGCCGAACGCGGCCCACCAGGGGGAGGTCATATGCCCTCCCGCCAGTCCAGCGGCACGGTGACGCTGACCTGGCCGGTCTTGCCGGTGAGGATGATCTCCAGTGACCGCGCGGCCGGGTTGATGGCGGGCAGCAACCGCAAGTCGATGTCGGCCCGCCCGTCGCTGCTGAAGCCGCCGCCTGCGTGCCCGGTGGCGTACCAGCCGCCGGCGTCGTCACGCGCGGTCCAGGTGAACGGCTCCAGCGATAGCGACCGGAAGCGGGGCGCCGTGGGCCAGCCGCGTGCATGCACGCGCAGTGTCGTATCCTCCGGCTCCGAGCGGATCCCGGTGACGACACACTGCGCGCCCTCGAGCTCGGGCAGGATGGCGGCCAGCGCGATGAAGCCGTTCGGAGCGTCATCGCGGTCGCGCAGATGCTGCATCGCCAGCCACTCCGCGGGCAGCGCCTCCGGCCTGATACTCGTCAGCGGGGCTGGGAGGTCGAGGCCAACCCGCCTGGCAACGGCGGCGAAGCGGCGAAGCGCGGGGCTGCGGTCAGACAGAACCCCGGACAGCAGCAGCCCGGCGACCGCCGCAGCCTGGTTCGCCGTTGCATCGTCCGCTAGCCCCTCGACGCTGCCCCATTGCAGCAATTCGATGCCAATACCGTCGACGTAGCGCTCCGCGAGTCCGTCGGCCGCCAGCGGAGTGGAGGCGACGGCGTAGGAGACCGGTGCGGCGGTCAGGTCGATCCGGACCGGCGTGGCCCCGGGCAGCGTGACGTCCAGCCAGTGGGCAGTAGCAGGCGGTACCGGGCTGAAGTGCAGGGTGCCATCCCAGTCCTCGTCGCTGCCGCCGCCGCTGAAATAGGCGTGGTAGCTGCCGCCCCGGTCGTCGGTCGCGGAGCAGGCGTCGAAGGTCGCCATCAGCGGATGCCGGCCGTGCCTGCGGATCATCGCCTGCGAGGGAGCGGTGCCGGTGTAGGTGAACCTCGCCAGCATGGTCAGTTCGGCGCTGTTCGCGTCGAGCACCATCGCGCCGAGGTACACCCGTCCGCTCCGGTCGCCAGCATCGCACTCGAGGATCGCCCCGACCGGGATCGCCCGCACCGATCCGGTGCGTGGAGCGGTCTGAGGCCCGCGCGGCAGGTGCCCGAATCGCAGGCCGCTGAGCAATTCGTCTTCGTCGATCAGGCCGCGGGCGGCCAGCGACGTGCGCAGGTCGTCAATCAGCGACTCAGCCGCCTGCTCGTCCATGGCTCCGGCGCTCGCGAACGCGGTCGCCAGCCCCGTCACGCGGTCGAGGCCGGCCTGGGCCGGCGGCGTCGCTTGCTCCCGGTGGGCTCGGCCCAGGCGCGCGCGAAAGTGCGCGCGGAAGTGCCAGAATCCCAACACCATCCGGTGCCACCTCGGTGCCACTGGCTGCCAGATGCGGCTCGCCGAGCGCTGGAGGAGGCTTCTGCGCTGGGGCCCCGGCGACTGCGCCCGCGCCGACCGGGCGCGCAGGATTGCTCGCGTCGCGGCCCGCCGGCGGTACGTGCGGCGGACGGCAATGCGGGCGTTGCCGATCCTGGCCAGCAGGCGGCACCGCTCAGGCTGCCGGTGCCGGGGGGAGCCGAGCGCGGTGCGGAGTTCCGCCTCGACCTGCAGCCGAAGGTAAGTCTCGGCGCGCTCGTGCCCGGGCACGAGCTGCCCGCCTGCAGTGCTCATGGGGCCCCCGGTTGCCGGCCTGAACACGCGCCACGATAGGTCGTGATGAAGACGGCCGCAAACGCGAGTTAGCCCGATCAGCGCCGATTCTGGGCGCGAGCCACGGCAAAGATGATGATGAACGGGATGAGGCCGATCGCCATCACCGGCGAGTGACCCCCGGTGATCGTGGCCAGGATGATGATGAACAGGACGGACAGGATCGTGATGAGATAGCCCTGCCAGGTCCGCGGGACATAGCCGTAGCCGAAGCGCTTAGGCCCGAACCAGGGCTGCCTGCCCCGGCCGGAACCAGTGCCAAACGGATCCTCGCCGGTCATGTACCTTTCCCCTCTCCACCGGGCGGGCGCGGTCGCGCCCTTGCGCCCTGGTGACAACTGTGCTGCGTGATCGCTATACCGACGCGGGCCGCATGAAGAGCCCGACTACTCTGGCGTCGTCATCGAGGCTGACGCGTCCCGTGCGCTCGCCCGCCTCGAAATACAGGGGTACATCGACTACCGTCCCGCCCTCGACCGGATAGGCGAGAGGCTCGCCCATCCGGTCGAAGCTGCCGATCATGCCGATCGTGCGCGTCCATCCTGCGGCGAGGCGGTCTGGACTCACCCGGGACCGCATGACCTCATCGAAGTCCCTGGTGGCGCGCTCCCAGCGGCCCGCGGCCATGTCGGCGAAGATCGTGATCGCCTTCTCAGTCATCCCGGGCGGCACGGCCCGGCTCAAGGGCGCGCCCGTTCGCGGATCCACCGGACGCCCGAACCGCTGGAACGCAGCCTGCCTGCTGGTCTCCAGCACATCGCCGATCTCCCTCCAGCTGTGCCCGGCCGCGCGAGCGCGGTCGACCGCCTCCTGCAGCGCGGCTTCCGCCTCCGCCGATAGCCGGCGAGCGGACGCGATAGCCGCCAGCGGTGATTTTCCGCCCGGCAGGTCCGGACGGTCCGGCGTCGCGGCGCCCGTGCCCTCTGGCTCTGCGGCGCCTGCCGTCCCCCGCATCGCGTCAAGAATGTCATGACGCGAGTTGCCTGTCAATTTAGGCTTTACGTTCGGCTGAGGTTGCCGATCCGCCCGGTTTCGCTCGCGCCGTGCCGCGCTCCGGCAGGTGGCGTTGCAGTACAGTTGCGGACGCCCCCTCCCCTGCGTAGGCAGCAAAGGGCGACCGCACGCCGCGCACGCGATCCCCGTCTCGCTGATCGCCATCGGTACGCTCCCGTGAATTACGTGTCTGGTCACATGGTCGCACGTAATTATTTACGTGTCTAACTGTGGCACGAAAAAGAAGAGAGGATCGTTGGCTGCACGGTGCGAGCGGGAGAGGCTTCACCGAAGCTGGCGTCTGGTCGCCCGGGGCGAGCTCGCCGCCGACGGCCGGCACGGGGACGTCAGTTGGCTATGAGCACGCCCTGGGCGACCAGATCGTCGACGGCGGCCTGGTCCAGGTCGAGCCAGTCGGCGAGCACCTCGGCGTTGTGCTCGCCGCGTCGGGGAGCTCGCCGCCGGATCGCTGGCTGGGCCGCGGAGAAGTAGTAGGGCAGACCGGTTACCCGGCGCTCGCTCCCCGGGACGCTGACCGAGTGCGCGCCTCCGGCGAACACCTCGGCCGAGTCGCGTACGTCGCCCCAGGCGACGCCCGCGGATTCGAGTGCCGCCAGCAGACTCGCCCGGTCGGCGAACCCGCTAATCCAATCCTGGATCGCCTGCTGGCGCAGCCGGAATTTCGTCGGCAGGTCCGTGCCTGGCGATGCGGGATCGGTGACGAGGCCCGCGCGCGAGAGCATTGACCAGGCGTGCTTCGGCGGCGCGGCGATCAGCAGCGGGCCTCCGGGCGCCTGCCAGATGGTGCCGCGTGAGGAATAAGCCTCGCCGGTGCCGTCGAGCACGGCGTGGGCGTGATCGTCGCTGGTGGCGAGTGCCGCCAGCATGCTCAGGTCGATGTGCTGGCCGAGCCCGGTGGCGTTCCGCTGGTGCAGCGCTGCCAGCAGCGCGATGGTCGCGTGCAGCGCCGTCATGGTGTCCGCCAGCGCCAGGGGCAGGTCAGTCGGCGGCCGCTCGTCGAGCTCGGCCTGCCGCGCGAGCAGACCCGACTCGGCGTGGATGACGGGTGCCAGCGCCCGCCGCTGCGCGTCCGGTCCGGCGGACCCGAAGCCGGAGATGGACAGCATGACGAGCGCCGGGTTCGCCGCGGACAACTGGCCGTAGCCCAGCCCGAGGCGGTCCATGACGCCAGGCCTGAAGTTCTCGATCAGCACGTCCGCGTGCCGGGCGAGGTCGGTGATCAACCCGGTGGCGCCGGCCGCCGTGAGGTCAACGCTGACGCTGCGCTTCCCCGCGTTCATCTGGGCGTACATTCCGGCCCGGCCATCCCTGACGACGCCGAAGTACTCGGTCACGTCGGTGCGAGGACCCTCAACCCGAACGACATCGGCTCCAAGGTCGGCCAGGATTCTGGCCGCATAAGGACCCGAGATCGCCTGCGACATGTCCAGCACTCGCCAGCCAGGAAGCGGCTGCCGATTGCCCGCCGGCGGCGCGGCAGTCATGCCGCGCCTTTCCAGCCGTCCAGCCGGCCAAGCGCGCCGGCGATGAACACGCGGTGCGCGGCGCGCATCGACGCGAGCTTTTCTGCGGGCAGCCCCCAGGACGACATCGTGAACCCGCAGGCGCGCAGCGCAGCGCGCAGGTCCCACAGCGGCAGCGTCGCCGTGTCGACGTCGGGCCGCCGCGTCAGGTACTGCTCGGTGAGCGCGTCCATCGCGGCAGCGCCGAAGAACCAGCTGATCTCGAGCCGGGTAATCGCGAGGTCGGCCAGCGGGTCACCGAACAGGGCGTCTTCCCAGTCGACGATCCCGACGAGCCTGCCATCACGGAACAGCACGTTGCCAGGCCAGAAGTCACCATGCAGCACCACTTGCCGGTTGACCGGAGCCGGCGGCCAGCCTGCCCTGAGTGCCGCGCGGACCTCGGCTTCGCGGAGGTACTCGTCGGGAGGGGGAGAGTTCGTTCCCATCGCGGCAGCGAAGTGGTCGCGGACGTCAGCGAGAAAGGCAACCTCAGCCCGCGCGATGCCGCAGTCGTGCACGGCGGCAAGCGCGGCGGCCAGCTGACCGGTGAAATCGGTCAGGTCGGCCGGGTCATCGACGGGCTTGCCGTCGATGAGTTCCTGCAGCAGGAAGGGCCCGGGCAGGATGGCGCGGGACTCGTCGGCGAGGTAGGGGCGCGGCACCGGCTGGCCGGACGCGGCCAGCAGTTGCAGCAGCCGGTACTCGGTCACAGCCGCGTGCGGGTCAGACCGCAGGTTCGCCGGGCCGTACTGGCGCAGGACGAGGGAAGCTCGCCGCCCGTCCGGCATCTCGGCCTCGATGGCACTGACCCGCGCGGACGTGGCGCCGGGCAGCACCGAGGCCCGCACGAGCCGCCAGTCCGGCCTGGCCGCGCGCAGTAGCTCGCCGATCTGCTCCTGGGTGGGCGGGCGCGGCTGGGTCACGGCCCGATCATGCCAGAGTGAGCGATAGAGGCATGCAACCTACACTTCGTGTGTGGAATCCGGCGAGAGTGCTGGCTTCGAGCTGGGCACCGACGGCCCGTCCGTGATCCTGGTCGGCGTCGACGACTCGACGACCTCGATCCGCGCCGGCTGGTATGCGATGGGGCTCGCACGCAGGCAGCGGGCAAAGCTCGTGGCGATCTTCGTGTCACCGATGGCGAACATCGGCACGGCGGGGCCAGGCGGCGCTTCCCTGGCCGTGGCCAAGGACCAGGCGTTCGCCGAACTGGTCAAGGACATGCGCCAGCGGGCCGCGGATGCGGCCGAGGAGTTCGGCATCTCGCTAACCTTCCTGGCCAGGCGGGGCGAGCCGTTCGCCGAGATCTGCCGGGCCGCGGACGAGGTCAGGGCGGACGCCATCGTGGTGGGCGCGTCGACAAAGGCGGGGCACCGGTTTGTCGGGTCCCTGGCCGTCCGGCTCGTGCGGGCCGGGCGGTGGCCGGTTACCGTCGTGCCGTGACCGGCCCGTCACTCTCGTTCCAGGCGGGTCCGAGGCCAGGGCCGGTCCGAGGCTTAGCTCGGGTCTGCGGCGGGGGCGGGGTCTGCGGCCACCGGGGAGCTGGCCAGGAGCGCGCCGACCAGGTCGGGGATCGCCTCGCCGATGGGCTCGCGGATGGTCGCGTTGGCCAGGACGTCATAGGGCGTGGGGTCCCGGTTCACGATCACGAGCCGGGCGCCGTGGCCGACGGCCAGCCCGCATAGCGAGGCGGCCGGCTCGACCGTCAGCGTGCTGCCGACCGCGAGGAACAGATCGCACGCCTGCGCGGCCGCCACGGCGCGGCGGAACACGTCCGGGTCGAGCGCCTGGCCGAACATCACGGTGGCGGACTTGAGGATGCCGCCGCACTCGCCGCAGGCCGGGTCGTCTTCGCCCGCCCGCACCCTGGCCAGGGCATCGGACATGGCGGTCGCGTCACCACAGCTGACGCACACGACCCGGTGCATCGTGCCGTGCAGTTCGAGCACCCGGTCCGGCGGGGTGCCGGCCTGCTGGTGCAGGCCGTCGATGTTCTGCGTGATCACCCAGGTATCGAGGCCGGCTGACGCCAGCCTGGCCAGCGCCAGGTGCGCGGCGTTCGGCCGGGCAGTCCAGGCCGGGTGCGCCAGCCGGTTCTGCCAGGATCGGCGGCGCAACTCGGGGTCGGAGACGTAACTCTGGTAGGTCGACAGCTTTTCTGCGGCGGGGTTCTTGGTCCAGATGCCCTGCGGCCCGCGGAAGTCCGGGATGCCCGAGTCAGTAGATATGCCCGCACCGGTCAGGATCGTCACCGCCCTGACCGCGCCCGGCCGAGCACCGACGACGGTCTCGTAGTTGGTCACCACCGCTTCATACTCGGCTCGCAGCCAGCCGGGCCGCAAATCGAGGCGGTTGCGAACCGGTCCGGCCGCCGGATCACGCCGGAAGCCAGCCAACCGGGCAGTTCATGCCACCCGCCAAGACCGCCAGCGACAGTGGAGGGCGGTCTACTGCTGCTCTTGGGACAGCGAAGCGCCCTCCACTGTCGTTCGGAGCATTAGCCCGACCCTTGATGAGACGCCAGAATGTCCTCTGTGGTGCGGTTCGGGTCCGGTAGCTGAGGTCCGGCCGGCTGCCATGCGGCCTGTCCGTAAGCGACAGGCCTGCCGTGATCGTGAGGGAGGCGCATGCGCGGACTGGCTGGGCGGCGAGTCCTGGTCTGCGGTGGCAGCAGCGGTATCGGGCTGGCCACGGCCCGGAGGTTCGGCGAGGAAGGCTGCCCCGTCTTCATCTGCGGGCTTGATGCGGCGGAGGTCGATGCCGCGGTCACGAGCCTGCGCGGTGTCGGCGCGCCCATCGCCGGGCTAGCCTGCGACGTGAGCTCCGAGGCGGACGTCGCCGAGATGGTGGCCGCAGCCGATGCGGCCCTCGGCGGCATCGACGTGCTGGCCAACAACGCCGGGACCGCGCGGCGCGACCCGTTCCTGACGATCAGTGCCGGCGACTGGGACCGGATGCTGGCGGTGAACCTGCGCGGCATGTTCCTGGTCGCGCAGCGCGTCAGCAGGCTGATGGTCAGGCAAGGGACGCCCGGCGTGATCATCAACATGTCGTCGACCAATGGCCTGGCCGGCGAACCGGATTACGCGCACTACAACGCGTCCAAGGGCGGCGTCCTGCAACTCACCCGCACCATGGCCGTGGAACTCGGCCAGTATGGAATCAGGGTGAACGCGCTGTGCCCCGGCTACATCCAGACTCCGCTGAACGCTGCGATTGCCGCCGGGCACGGCGAGGGCTTCGAGGCCGCCTACGCGCGCGAGAAGATCCCGCTGGGCCGGGTCGGCCAGCCAGAGGAGGTGGCCGCCGCGTACGCCTTCCTGGCCTCAGACGACGCGTCGTTCGTGCACGGCGCCGCGCTGGTCATCGACGGCGGCCAGCTTGCGGTCATGTAGCCCGCCACGGCGTCGGCCTGCCCGGCAGAGGGCACGCCCCGGCGCGGGTCCGGGGCGTGCCCGCCGCCGCCTGTCACCGCAGCGGGATCACCCTGTAGAGGGCTACCCCCTCGGGCGGGATGGTCGCCGTGATCACGCCGGCCGACGAGATGCGGAACCTTGCCTGCCCGCCGACTACGACCGAGAGGCCGCCCCACAGGTCCAGAACCAGGTAGCCATGCGGGTCGGGCCGCAGGCCGATCGCGGCCGCGGTGGTCGAGATCGTCACCGGAGCCGAGCTCAGTTTGGTGGTCGTGTTGAACAGCCCGACGACCCCGTCGCCGCGCCGCTCAACCTTGGCGAAGACCTGGTAGCCAGCGCCGCGGCCCGGCTTGCCGACGTCGGCGATCCTCGATGCGTCGATGGCGTCCTGGTCAACGGCGATGACCTGCCTGTTCATCAGGAGACTGCGATCCCTGCTGGTCAGGCCGGCGCTGCTGCCGTAGGCATTCTTGACCGACGTGGACAGGTCGCTGCCGAGGATGAGCGGGGCCGAGCCCAGTGACCACAGGCTCAACTGCGACTCCGACGCGGCGAGCGACATGCCGGAGTCCTTGCTGCCGTCGCCGACCTCAATCGAGTCGTAGTCGTTGAACCCGCCGGGACCGCCATAGGGCTGCCAGTCGGCGACGCCGTTGAAGCGGTCGCTCCAGTGGATGTAGCTGGTCAGCGGGAACACGCTCAGGCAGCCGGTGAACGGCGGTGCGTTGCAGGCGTTGGCCGAGCCCTCGTCCGGGCCGTTGATCTCGATGTCGGGATCGAATTCCCACTGGTTGGAGTACTTCTTCAACGTCGGCGCCAGCTTGATCGTGAAGCTGCCCTGGGTGGTGTCAAGCACCATCGGGCGGTGCGAGTGATGAATCGCGGCCTGCCAGGCCTTGATGTCGGGGCCGTTGCTGTTGGTGATGCCGTCGAGCTTGATGTAGTCGACCCCCCAGGAGGCCAGTTCGTCCACGATCGAGTCGACGTACGCCTGGGCTCCCGGCTTGGCGTAGTCGATCGAGACCATGCCGCCGCAGTTGTAGTTGTTCGCTGGCCTCTTGGTGGCGATCTCGTCGGCGGTATAGCGGGTGCCGAGTATCCGCGTGTTCTTCGCGACCGCTTGCCCGGAGATCCCGGTCGTCTCGTAGATCCCGAACTTCAGGCCCAGCCTGTGCACGTACGCGGCGAGCGCCTTGATGCCATTGTCCGGGCCGACGCTCGGGTAATTCGCGGCGTTCACTACCCAGCGGCCGTACCTGTCGACGTTCGGGCCCTGCGGGCCCGGGCACTGGTACCAGCCGTCATCGATATTGACGTAGCGATAGCCGGCCGAGGCCAGGCCGGTACTCACCAGCGCCCGCGCCTCCCCTTCGACGGCGGCCTCGTTCTCGGCCTCCCTGAGGAAGCTCCACCCGCTCCACCCCATCACGGGCCTCTGGTCCGGTCCGCCGGGCGGGTACGCCGTCGCGGCCTGGGCCGCCGGCGCGACCGGTGTCGCCGAGACCATTGCCATCGGCACGATAATCGCTGCAGCCGCTAACGCGGGCGTCCACTTTCTCATGAGGCCTCCCACCTCGCGGTGCCACGGACACGCCGCATCTCCGGCAGCTGGCACCGTCGCTCGGGTGACACAACTCCGTACGAATGCCATCTTGATTACCGGTGTCGAACACGCCAAGGCCGACCGGGAAGTGCGCACAAAATCCGCCCCATAGTGTTCACAGCGCGCAGGAAACCGGCGCACGAGTGCGCAGCGTCCGGCCGGCCGGCTACCGAGCGCAGATGACGCGGCAGCCCTGCCGCCGGATCGGCTCGAGCTTGTTCTCCGGGGCCCGGGCGTCGGTGATCAGCACGTGCACCTCGGACATCCGGCAGACCTGCGCCAGCGTGACCCGGCCGACCTTGGTCGCGTCGGCGAGCACGATCCTTTGGCGGGCCCGCCGAAGCAGCATCGCGTTCACCCGGGCTCCGGCCGGGTCGTAGTTCGTGCATCCTGCCTCGGCGTCGACCC
>JASHUE010000305.1:0-3574 GCA_030040195.1 Streptosporangiaceae bacterium
GGTCCGGTCGGTGACCTCGTCGACCGGGGCGACAGAGGCTAGCAGGTCGGGGAATTCGGCTTCGTCGACGACAATTAGGTCCGCCCCGGCCTGCTCGGCGCCGGCCCGTGCCTCGCCGGCGAAGGTGTGCCACGCGAATACCAGCCGGGCCCCTGAGTCGGCCAGATAGTAAGCGACCTCCCGGCCCTTGAGCAGCGGGTTCATCGGCACGACGACGCCACCGGCGCGAAGGATGCCGTAGTACACGACGGGTACCTCGGCGACATTGGGCATCATGATCCCAACCCGGTCGCCGGGCGTGAGGCCTCGCTCGCGCAGGACCCCCGCAACCCTCGCGCTCGCCTCGTCCAGCGCGCGGTACGTCATCGCCGCGTTGTCCACCCGCACAGCTACCCGGGCGGCGTGGACACGAGTTGTGTCCGTCAGGTTCTTGGCCAGGTTCGTCATGCTGCCATTCTCTGTTCCGTCGACCCGGCTAGTCGTCGGTCCGGGGTATCGAGCCTGCCCTGGGTCGTTGGTACCGCGATACAACGGCACGGCGCCGGCGCTCGGCAGGACGCCTCTAGGCAGGGTCCGCGGCGATACGCGAGGATCCACTGATGGACATGGACACCGATGGTTCTGTGGCCGCTGAACTGGTGGCGGACGTCGCCGCCGCCGTGCCCAGGCAGGCGGTCTCGGCCGACGTCCTCCGGGCGATCGTCAGGGAGATTCCCCAGCTGGAGGAGGACAAGCCGCTGCTCGCCCTGCTTGCTTCGAGCGTCGAGGGCAACGTGGAGACGTGCCTGCAGATCATGCAGCACCGGATAGATCTGTCCGCCGTGCAGGCCCCGGCCGCAGCCGTGGAGTACGCGCGCCGCCTGGCCCAGCGTGGAACGCCGCTCACTACTCTGCTGCGCACCTACCGGCTCGGGCATGCCAGGTTCTCCGACTGGCTGTTGAAGGAACTCGCCCGGCAGACCGATGACGCCCGCCTGATCAGCGCGACCACGGTGAGCATGTCCAGGATCGTGGCCGCGTACGTCGACCAGACCTCCGAGGAGATGGTCGCCGCCTATACCCAGGAAAGGGAACACTGGCTCCGGAATCAGAACGCGGCGCGAGCGGCCAGGATCCGGAGGCTGCTGTCCGGCGACCGCGACGTGCGCGGTGCCGAGGCCGCGCTGGGCTACCGGCTGCGCCAGTATCACGTGGGCATGGTGTGCTGGGTGGACGATGCGGTCGGCGCGGCGGACGAGCTCACGAGGCTGGAGCGCGCAGTTGGCCAGGTGGCGGTGCAGGCGGCGAGCGCCGGCGATCCCGTGTTCCTGGCCCGCGACGAATCGAGCGCCTGGGCGTGGCTGCCGCTGGGAATCCGCGACAGATTCGACTCGGCCGAAGCGAGCACGGCGAACGTGAGCGCTGACATCCGCTTCGCCTTCGGCGACCCTGCGAAGGGCCCTGGCGGGTTCTGTCTCACCTACCTGCAGGCCATGGCGGCCGAGTCCGTCGCGCTCGCCGCGCGATCTCGCAGTCCTCGCGTAGTCACGTTCACCGAGGTGGCGCCGATCGCGATGATGCTCGGGTCCGAGGACCTGCTGCGTGGCTGGGTGCGCGCTACCCTGGCGGGCCTGGCTACCGATGACGAGCATCACGCTCGCCTGCGCGAGACCCTTCTGGTTTTCCTGCAGAGCGGATCCAGCTACAAGTCCACGGCCGAGCGACTCGTGCTGCACAAGAACACGGTCCAGTACCGGATCCGCAGGGCCGAGGAGAGCCTTGGCCGGGCAGTGGGCGAGAACCGCCATGACGTGGAACTCGCGTTGCAGGCGAGCTACTGGCTGGGCGCGGCAGTTCTGCGTCCAGGCACCGCGCCGTCCGCCGCGCCCGAAAAACCGGATGCGTAACCGGCCGTGCTGAGGGGATCCGAGCGTCGCCCGATGGCCGACGAGAGAGACGCGACGGGTCTGCGGCGTAGCTTGGGGAGCGGTGCCCGGCGCGGCCGCAGCCCGCACCGACCGACAGGGATGGGCTCCAGAGAGGACTGCTCTGATGGCGAACTTGTTGCCTGACCCGCACGCGCGCGAGCCGCAGAACCAAACCCGCCTGCTCTGGACCGACCCCCGGACGCCGTTTACCTGGCGGGGCTGGAACTTCGGCACGGACGTGCTCAGGTTCGGCGGGAACGAAAGCCCGTATCCGCCGCCGCCGGAACTGCTCGATGCGATCGCGGCGGCTGGCGACCGGATGAACCGCTACCCGTTCGGGATGGAAGGCGCGCTCGTGGACGCGCTGAGCGCGCATCTTGGGTGCTTGCCCGAGCAGGTGATGATCGCGCCGGGCTCGAGCGCGCTGCTGGAAGCGGTGATCAAGGGCCTGGGCGGGCCTGAGCACGAAGTGGTCTACCCAGACTCCTCCTACCCGGCCTATCGCGGCGCGGCGGCGGGCGTCAGGGCGCAGATGCGGCCGGTCCCGCTGCGGCCCGACGGGACCTGTGATATCGAGGCGCTCGCGAACGCCTGCACCGACCGGACAAGTCTGGTGATCGTCTGCAATCCGAATAACCCGACGGGCGGGATGGCGCCCACCAAGGACCTGCGACTGCTGATTGACGCCCTGCCGGCCGGGACACTGCTGATGATTGACGAAGCCTACTGGGAGTTCACCGACGAGTACGCGGACGGCGGGCGTGGCGCCCTTGACTACCTTCAGTGCGGCCGGCCCGTCCTCGTCACCCGGACGTTCTCGAAGTTCTACGGCCTGGCGGGTCTGCGGGTCGGATACGGCGTGGCCTCCGAAGAGATCGCCGGGGAACTCCATGCCCGGCTCCGGCTCGGCGGAGCCAACATCATCGGTCTCGTGGCGGCTGAGGCGGCACTCGGGCTCACCGGCGTGTTCGCCGAACGCGCCGAGCACATCAAGGCAGAGCGCGCCCGGCTCTCTCAGGCGTTCGGCGGCCTCGGCTTCGACCCGCTGCCTACGCAGGCCAACTTCATCTTCTGCCCGCATACCGATGATGACCTGCCCGTCGAGCTGATGGCGGCCGGCCACTGGGTGCGCGACGGCCGGAGCGTCCAGATGCCGGGCGGCATGCGAGTAACAGTCGGGAGCCCGGACGAGAACGACGAGCTCCTGGCAGCGATACGGGTGATCGTCGGCCCCGGCTGACTCCCCCGGGGCGCTCGGCCAAACGCGGGGCTGACGGGTTTCGGAATCACCAGCTTCAGGTGAGGAGTGTTCACCTGCTCACGGGTCAGCCTGGGCTCAGTTGCCAAGAGCGGCACGGCCGCAGGGGCGTGCCCGATACTCCAGGGAGATACCGTGACATCACCAGCATCTGAGGTCGGCAGCGCCCCGGACCTGCCCGACTACGCGCCGGTTCCGCGTTCCTCGCTCGGCGCGGCCCTCAATGACCAGGGGTACTACGTCGGACGTGTCGAGCGGAACCTGTACTGGGTTACCGACGGCGTCTACCAGTCGGCCTTCCTGACGACCCAGGACGGCGTGGTGCTGTTCGACGCGCCTCCCAGTATCGGCCCCAACCTCAGGCGAGCCGTTGACTGACCTCGACGTGCAGTATCTGCCCGACATCGCC